>DAMCDT010000039.1:0-17315 GCA_032058265.1 Tannerellaceae bacterium | reverse complement strand
GTGAAATGAAAAATACCGGTATTGAAATATTATTAGGATACAATCCGATTAATAACCGTAATTTTGGTTGGGATTTAACATTGAATATGACTCACAATAAAAATGAGATTGTAAAATTGAGCACGGAGATGCCAATTGAGACAACTTACTTAATACGTGAGGCTGGCCGTCCTTACAATCAATTTTATATGCAGGAATATGCCGGTGCTGATCCGCAAACAGGAGAGCAATTATGGTATAAGGGAACTGAAGGTACAGAAACAACTACTAACTTTAACGAAGCAGGAAAGCGTTATCTAGGCAATGCTGATCCAAAAGTATATGGTGGTTTCACAAACAATTTCCGATTGTTTGATTTTGATCTTTCTATTCAATTATTTTATTCTTTTGGTAATAAAGTATATAACAGTTCTGCCAGATATGATGAAAATATTGGAAACCCTTGGGGTAATACTACAGAATATATTTATAAAAATATGTGGAGAAACCCGGGTGATATTACAGATGTTCCTGCACCGGTGTACGGAGCTATAACAAGCCATTCCAGCCGTTTTTTAATGGATGGATCATACATCAAAATACAAAACATGCAAGTTGGTTATAATTTACCCAGATCATTTGCAAGGCAATTAAAAGTAGATGGAGTTAGGGTCTATTTTAGTGGAGAAAACTTAGCTACTTGGGCATTAGGTGATGATTTTAGAGGATTGAGTCCTGAAGCTCCATCAACAGGTATTATCTGGTGGACATACCCGTTGGCGCGGAAGATCATGTTTGGTCTGAATGTTAATTTCTAGTAATAAATTGTATTATAAAATACTATTAAAAATGAAACATATTTTTAAAATATTTATAGCGTCAATCTTGTTTATTTCAATTACAGGATGTGATGATTTTCTGAGCTTTGAGCCTAGTGGCGCATTAAACGCCGATGAGGCATTTAGCAATGCCAGAGATATTGAAAATGCTTTGAATGGTGCTTATTATACTTTGGGAACTTATCGTTTATATGGACGGAACGTTGTCGCTCTGGGAGACATTGCTGCAGATAATATGTGGATGACAGGCTCAACCGGACATTTCGACCAGATATATAAATATACTATTGTTCCTACAAATGGCGAAATATTGGCTATATGGGCTTATGGTTATTATTTGTTAGACAGATGTACCAGATTAATAAACGCGGGCAATGAAATTCTTGCAACCAGTATCACTGAAGAAGATAAAATATCTATAAATAAATCGATTGCCCAAGCTTATGCTTTAAAAGCTTTATCGCATTTCACATTGGTAAATGTCTTTGGTTTACCTTATAGCGAAGCAAATAGAGGAACTGTAGGTGTAGTAATAGTTGATGAAAATCCAATTCCTGCTTTTACAGATATTTCGAGATCGACAGTGGGTGAAGTTTATGATCAGGTTTTAAAAGAAATAAATGCAGCTAAACAAAATATTGATCTTGCTGATAATAGTGTCTTTTATTTTAATGCCGCATCTCTTGCGGCCTTAGAGGCTCGTGTTAAATTATACATGAAAGATTATCAGGGAGCCATAACATCAGCTCAGGAAGCTATAACAAAAAGAAATGGGGCTTTGGTAATGGATCCTGATACTTATGTAAATATGTGGTTTGATATTGCGGCAACTTCAGAAGATATATTTACGGTGGGAAAAACTGTAGATGATAATCTGTCAGCAAATTCAATAAATACTCTTTATGGTTCTTACAATGGTAAAGCGACATCAGGTTTGATCAAACTATTTGGTGAAAATGATATGCGATTAAGATTATTTGGTGATGGAACCGGAGAACAAGTAAGAGGATTAAAATACAATGGACTTCCGACATCAGCAGCTACCAGCAATATTCCAGTGTTCCGCTTACCGGAAATGTATTTGATCATTGCAGAGGCAAAAGCTCATTTAGGACAAAGCGATGCAGTAGATTTTGTATATGAAATAGCAAGACGTAATCCGGATTTGGAGAAATCAGATATCCCTACTGAAAAAGATGCTTTATTGCAATTTATTTCAGTAGAACGTCGTCGTGAATTATTCCAGGAAGGACATCGTTGGTATGATTTAAGACGAACAGGAGAACTTCTGACTCGTGATGGGGGAAACTTCCAAATATCAAATTGGGATGCGTCAAAATTTGTTTATCCAATACCTGCGGATGAAGTAAACGCATCGGGTTTATCTCAAACTGAAGGCTGGAGTGATGCTCTTCCCTGATTTATTATTGAATAGATAATCTAAAAAGGCTGTTTCGGATAGTGTTTCGAAACAGCCTTTTTTAATTAAACAAACCAAAACTTTTCCTTAGCTAAATTTGTTTTATTAATATAGAACAGATTTTTTTCAAATTAACCAAATTCACAGAATATGAATAATTTACATTTTTCACCCAAAAATCATTCCTATGAATCAAAATTAGTTTTTCATCCTTCCTCGAAATTCTTTTCTTTTGATTTAGATATGAATGAAACTTACTTGCCTGATAAAAGGGCAAATTTGCATATTGTGTACCTCTTAAAAGGTGAAATACTGATCAAAAGAAAGAAGCATAAAGTACAGACATTGAAGGAAGGTCAATTCTTTTTTGTACCGAATGCAGAATATGACTGCCTGGCTATGAAAGATTCCCGAATCATTATTTATACAGTAGATAAACGGGAATTCATTGCAGATGAGGCATTTCAGAAGGAAATTATGGCTGTTATGGTTGGTCTGCGAAAACTGCGTATGCCTGAAGATGCGCCAATAATACTCTCCATTTACTTTGAAAACCTTGCTGATCTGTTAGATCATGGAATAGATGACCTTGTTTTGCAGGAAATAAAACGCAAGGAATTGTTTTTGTTACTGACAGCATTATATTCAGTGAATGGAATGGCAGAATTATTGCTATACGACCAGTTTTCTTTGTCATAAAACTTCTTCTTAACTTGTCAACTGAAAACCTTATCTTTGCGGTTATAATCGTAATTATATGGTAAGTTATTTACAGATAGAGAAGCTGACAAAAAGTTTTGGGGATTTATTGCTGTTCAGCGATATTACGTTTGGTATTGTTCAAGGCCAGAAGATCGGATTAATAGCAAAGAATGGATCAGGCAAAACAACTTTACTTAATATTATTGCTGGTATTGAGGATTACGATAGTGGCTCTGTCGTTTTCAGAAATGATCTACGTGTAGGTTATCTGCCTCAATTACCGGTGTTTATTCCGGGTTTATCTGTACTGGATACCTGTATCCGGCATAATAACAATTGGGAATATGAACAAAAAGCAAAACAAATACTAACCCAATTAAATATAAAAGACTTAAACCAAACGGTAGAAGAATTATCAGGCGGACAGCTCAAACGGGTAGCGTTGGCTAAAGTCCTGATAGATGAACCTGAGTTGATTTTATTGGATGAGCCCACTAATCATTTAGACCTGGATATGACAGAATGGTTGGAGAATTACTTATCCCGCCAGAATATTAGTCTTCTGATGGTAACCCACGACCGTTATTTTCTTGACCGGGTGTGCAACGAAATCATTGAAATAGACAATCAACAGATTTATCAATATAAAGGAAATTACAGTTATTACCTGGAAAAACGTCAGGAAAGGGTTGATGCTCATCAAACCGAGGTAGAGCGTGCTAATAATCTTCTTCGTAAAGAATTAGACTGGATGCGTCGTCAACCCCAGGCCCGTGCTACCAAAGCAAAATACCGGATTGATGCATTTTACGAGTTGGAGAAAAAAGCCAAACAACGACGTGATTCAGGAAATATAAATTTAGATGTGAAATCATCCTATATCGGGTCTAAAATTTTTGATGCTGTCGATGTAAGTAAACGTTTCGATGAAATCAAAATTACAGACCATTTCAATTATACATTTGCCCGTTTTGAAAAGATGGGTATTGTCGGTAATAACGGAACGGGTAAATCTACCTTTATAAAGATGCTAACCGGCGAAATAGAACCGGATAGCGGATATTTCGACGTTGGGGAAACAGTTAAGTTCGGCTATTATAGCCAGGATGGATTGCGCTTTAAAGAGAACATGAAAGTAATTGATGTCGTACAGGATATTGCCGAATATGTTGATCTTGGAGACGGCCGTAAATTGAGTGTATCCCAATTCTTAAACTATTTCCTTTTCACACCTGACAAACAGCATAATTATGTGTCTAAATTAAGTGGGGGAGAAAAGCGTCGTCTTTATCTCTGCACGGTATTAATGAAGAATCCTAATTTCCTGGTATTAGATGAACCTACAAACGACCTTGATATCGTAACATTAAATGTTCTGGAAGAGTATTTACGTAATTTTAAAGGATGTCTAATTGTAATTTCTCACGACCGCTATTTCATGGACAAAGTTGTTGATCATCTATTGGTTTTTCGTGGTAATGCGGATATTAAAGACTTCCCCGGAAATTACTCCCAATACCGTGAATGGAAAGAAGTGCAGGATCTGTTAGAAAAGGAGAAAGAAGCAGTTATTCAAAAGAAAGAAGTAGCTCAGGAGAAACCAAAGCCTACTGAAACCAAGAAGAATAAACTCACTTACAAAGAACAAAAGGAATTTGAAGAACTGGAAATCAAAATCCCTGAATTAGAAGCTGAAAAAGAATCATTAGAAACCTTAATGAGTAGTGGAGCTTTAACCAATGATGAACTTCTTGAAAAATCAAACCGAATAGCTTTTATAATAAATGAGATTGAAGAAAAAACTATGCGTTGGCTGGAACTGAGCGAATACTTATGAAAATCATTACCGTGTCTTTATAAAATCATTACAGTAACTTTTGTAAATGACTGTGATAACTTTTACAAAACATAATGATGTTTTGAAATTACCATTGTCATCTTTTTTCTGACTCTCCATAATATGTATGTATTAATTTGTCGTGCTTGTCTATTTGTGTGTTATGTATTGACATAATGTGTTATTATGTCACATGTAATGGTACTTTGCATTCAATATGTATTGTATTAACAAAAATTATGCATGTTGATAAACAATGTTGTAAAACATATCCTTATCTTTGTATTAAGACAAAAAGAAAGGATGTTTTAAAGATTGGCATCCGCGTATTAATTGATTTAGGTTTTTATAGGTTTATTTAAAATTAAAATTATGAAACGTTTAGGTTTGGCTATTATAGCCTTATTATTGAGTGTAACTATGATTTATGCAAAAAGTGATGAAAAAAAATTAAGCAAAGAACCTTTTGCAATTAATGTCCAACAGTTAAGCAGATATCTCGATTTGGAGCCCTCACAATTGGATAAGGTATCTGAAATCAGTGAGTATTTTCTTGAAATGCAAAAACAAAGCCTTCGGTTAAAAGCTGGCAAACAGGAAAAAAAGATCACGCAGGCTGTTTACGGTAATTTGAAGTTAATGAAACAAACGCTTACTCCGGAACAGTACCGTAAGTATTTGATCCTCTTAAATGTAACAAACAACAATAATCGTGAAAAAGGAATCAGTACTGATTATCTGGTAGTATTGAACCGGTAATAAAAAGTGTGTTTAAATAATTTCTGAAGAGATTGGATCTGAATTGATTCAATCTCTTCTTTTTTATCTAACTTTGCGCCATAAATAACTAATAACGCTAGTATTAAATCTTATGGAACAAAATCGGGCGCTTTTATCTAAAGCTACTATGAAACGCAACGTCGGAGATTATTCATTGATCATTTTTGGCTCTTTTCTTCAGGCCTTAAGCTACGTTCTTTTCCTATCACCATACAAAATTGTTCCGGGTGGAGTATATGGTATTTCTATTGTGCTTCATCATGTGACGAAAGGAGTTTTCTCTATTTTTCCAGAAGGACTGCCTCTCGGTGCGACAGCTTTATGCTTTAATATTCCATTATTGATATTGGCAATGAAGAAATTAGGGCTATCTTCCGGTCCTAAAACAATTGTGACTTTCCTATTAATATCTGTTTTTACGGATACACTTTCTTTTATTCTCGGTGATACTCCTTTAGTGGAGAACGACCGTTTTATTGCCTGTTTTTACGGAGGAGCCATATTAGGGTTAGGAGTTACCTGTATTTTCCGTGCTCAAAGTACAAGTGCTGGGACAGATGTTTTGGCGAGGGTAATTGCTAATAACTCAAATCTGAAAGTCAGTAATATGATTATCGTGCTCGATTCCATAGTGGTATTGCTTGGTTTATTGGTCTTTCAGGATTGGGCCGTTCCATTATATTCATGGTTTACTATTTTTGTTTATGGCAAAGTGGTAGAAATGTTCCAGACAGAAAATCCCAACCGTGCTGTTTTCATTGTTTCTAAGAAAACACAGGAAATAAAAGATATCATTGTAAATAAGATGGGTATGCGAGGTACTTTTCTTCATGGACGTGGAATGTATGAAGGAAAAGAAAAAGAAATTATATTCACCATTGCGGAGAGAAAAGACCTTCCCCGTTTAAAAAATGAAGTAAAGGAAATAGACCCCAATGCGTTCGTATCAACTATGCATGCCAGTAAAGATTCCCCACCTCCGGGGATATAGTAATGATTAATGATGAACGATTAACGATTAATTCCTTTTTGCTAATCATTAATCATAAACCATTAATCGTTATATTTGTGGCATTTTATAATTGAATGATCTTATTTAATTACTAATTTATACAAAATGCCCAACATTTCACAACGTGGAGTCAATATGCCGGCTTCACCCATCCGTAAGCTGGTTCCGCTTGCTAATCAGGCTAAAGCAAAAGGTATTAAAGTGTATCATCTGAATATTGGACAGCCCGATCTGCCTACACCAGAAGTCGCAATGGAAGCGTTGAAGCATATTGACAGGAAAGTGTTGGAGTATTCACCGAGTGAAGGAATTCTTAGTTTTCGTCAGAAATTAGTGAAATATTACGCCACATTTAATATTGATGTGGCTGTAGATGATATCATCGTCACAACAGGCGGATCGGAAGCCGTATTGTTTTCTTTTATGGCATGCCTTGATCCGGGTGATGAAATTATCGTTCCGGAACCGGCATACGCTAATTATATGGCTTTTGCTATTTCGTGTGGTGCGGTGATCAAAACAATACCTTCACACATTGAAGATGGTTTTTCACTCCCTTCCATCGAAAAGTTTGAAGCTTTAATTTCTCCCCGTACTAAAGCCATATTAATATGTAATCCTAATAACCCGACAGGTTATTTATATATGCGCGAAGAGATGAACCAGATCCGCGATATCGTTAAGAAATACGATCTGTTTCTATTCTCTGATGAAGTGTACCGTGAGTTTTGTTATACGGATACTCCATACATATCATCTTTTCATTTGGAAGGAATAGAGAATAATGTGGTTTTGGTTGATTCCGTTTCAAAGCGGTATAGCGAATGTGGTATTCGTATTGGAGCGATCATAACAAAAAATAAACATGTAAGGGAAAATGTAATGAAATGGTGCCAGGCACGTTTAAGCCCTCCGTTATTGGGACAAATAGTAGCTGAAGTATCTCTTGATACACCGAAGGAATATATGGAAGGTGTATATAACGAATATGTTCAGAGGAGAGACTTCCTTATAGAAGGATTAAACCGTATCCCGGGTTGTTATTCACCTACTCCGATGGGAGCGTTTTATACAGTTGCCAAATTA
Organism: Tannerellaceae bacterium; assembly: GCA_032058265.1. GTDB lineage: Bacteria > Bacteroidota > Bacteroidia > Bacteroidales > Tannerellaceae > DFXE01. The sequence continues at coordinate 9,660 of DAMCDT010000039.1, read as the reverse complement.
CCTGTCGATGACGCCGATAAATTCTGTGCCTGGTGTTTAAGCGATTTCGAGTATGAAGGACAAACGATCATGATGGCTCCTGCTTCCGGTTTCTATACAACCCCAGGAATAGGTAAAGACCAGGTACGTATAGCTTATGTCCTTAAACGGGAAGACCTGGCGAAAGCACTTGAAGTTTTAGCTAAAGCATTGAAAGAATATAATAAACTTAGTTGATAAGTAACAGTTGACAGTTGACAATTTGATTCAACTGTCAACTGTCAGCTGTCAGCTGTCAACTAATTCAAATTGAATTTAGAATTATTCATAGCCAAGAAGATACATTTCAGTAAAGAGGGTGACCGTCAGGTAACTCCTCCGGCTGTTCGTATCGCGATGATCGGGATTGCTTTAGGGTTAGCTGTTATGATTCTTGCTGTATCCATAATTGTTGGTTTTAAGAAAGAAGTACGCAATAAAGTTATTGGTTTTGGATCGCATATCCAGATTACGAATTTCGATAATAATATGTCGTACGAGTATACGCCTATTGTTGTGAATGATACATTACTTAATGAACTCAAATCCTATCCGGGGATCCGTCACATTGAAAGCTTTGCTACTAAGCCGGGTATATTAAAGACTGATACGGATTTTCAGGGAATTGTATTAAAAGGGGTAGATGGAAGCTTTGATTGGACATTTTTCCGTGATAATCTGAAAGAGGGGGAATTATTAACCATTGATCCGGAAAAAGTATCCACGAATGTAATTATCTCCCGTTATTTAGCTAACCTTATGGGATTGTCTGTTAACGATTCATTCCTTAGTTATTTTGTTCAGGAAAATGTCCGCGCTAGAAAGTTTACAATTTCCGGTATTTATGAGACGGGTTTTTTAGACTACGATAAACTATTTGTCATTGTTGATATAAAACAGATACGCCGTTTAAACGGTTGGTCTGAAGATCAGGTTAGTGGTTTAGAGATCATGGTGGATGATTATGAACATTTAGATCAAATAGCAGAAGACTTATTCTTTTTAATGGCCGAGAAGAAAGACGTTGACGGCAATAATTATCTGGCCCGTTCAATAAAGGACTTAAATCCGATGATCTTCAATTGGCTTGATGTTTTGGATATGAATGTAATTATCATTTTAATTCTGATGCTGGCTGTTGCAGGATTTACGATGATATCAGGATTACTTGTTATAATTCTGGAACGTACGAATATGATTGGAATACTCAAAGCACTAGGGCAAAACAATGGAAGTATACGGAATGTATTTTTATATGTTTCTTTTTTCCTGATAGGAAAAGGAATGCTTTGGGGGAATATTATCGGATTATCTATTTGTCTGTTACAATCTTACTTTAAGATATTTAAATTAGATCCGGCTACTTATTATCTGGATGCTGTTCCTATCGATCTGAGTTTTCAGTCATTTATTTTACTAAACCTCGGAACCTTAATAGCATCAATGATTATGATGCTTGCACCTTCCCACCTTATCACAAAGATCGCACCGGCCAGGAGTATCCGGTTTGAGTAATGATTATTTTCCTCCTATGGTAAAGGTGTAATCTTTCTTTCCCCTGAAACTGCGATATATATGTACATAAAGGCTAATAATTGGCCGTACAATTTCTAAAGCTGGCAAATAAGGAGTAAAGAACTTTTGCTGTAACATTCCCGCTGATTTCTTTATTACAATAGCTTTTGTGATAAATAAAATTATATAAAGCAATAAGGTGATTGCTGAAACGATCGGATTAGAGAATATTCCAATTATAATCGAAGCAATAACCGTAAGTATAAACAAAATTGATGAGAGTTTCTCAAATCTATAGAAAGTTAGTTGGCCGCCTTTATAATGATGTTGAGTCGCAGCGCGTGAAACCTTCATCTCTTTCCACACTTTAAAGCGGTCTATAAGTGCCATCTCCGTAATACTGTTTTTGGAATAAACTACTTTCGTATTTGTTTTGGTGGAAGCTTCGTTTATAAAGAGGTCGTCGTCTCCGGCATGCAGGCTTAATGTTTTACTATATCCTTTATGTTCAAAGAACAGCTCTTTACGATAAGAAAGGTTTCTTCCGTTACCACTAAACGGATTATTTTTCAAAGCAGACGAAATGTATTCAAGTCCGGTCATTAAATTATCATAGGAAACCAATTTGTGGAAAAACCCTTTATACTGTCTATAAGCACAATAACCGAGCACAATATCAGTTTTATCCGTATAATTGCGCATCATAGAGTTTATCCAATCTTTAGTGAGCGGTTGACAATTAGCTTCAATGAACAATAGATAATGGTGTTTGGCTGCCTTTATACCGATTGTCAGTGCCAGTTTACGTCTACTCAGGTATTTAGATTCCTGTGGGATAAAAGTATGATAGAGATTATTATGTTCGTTCTCTAACCTCTTTAGAACATCGTCGCTTTCATCCGTAGAGCCGTCATTTATAACGATGACTTCATATAAAGGATAGTATTGGGCTAGGAGAGTAGGAAGATACTTCTTCAAATTGTATGATTCGTTCTTGGCATAAACTATAACTGAAACAGGCGGCTGTTTATCTGACACACCTTTATCTGCCATTTCCCGCTTGCGGTAAGGACGCATAAAGGTAATCAGATAATATAATAATTCAATTACGAATAATATGAAAGTTACGGCCAATAATATCAGCTCAAGGTTAGTAAATACCAATAACCGTTCCATTATGAATGTTCTTTATATAGTATCTGAAAAGTAAGACTTAGGTAGTTTACGGCAATTGTATTGTGATGCCATGATCTCTCCGTAAGCGCCCGCAGAACGTAATGCAATAAAATCACCACGATGAGCCGTATTCAATTCTATTTCTTTACCGAATACATCTGAAGACTCACAAATGGGACCCACCACATCATACATTTCTAATTTGTCGTCATTAGATATGTTTTCCATACGGTGATAAGCTTCATACATAGCCGGACGGATCAATTCGGTAAATCCTGCATCAAGTATTGCAAAATCCTTTGTCTCCCCACGTTTTACATATAGTACCCTTGTTATTAGAGAACCGCATTGACCGACAATTGAACGACCGGGTTCAAAATGGATTTGCTGGCCGGGACGAACTTTTAATAATTTGTGTATTACGCCAAAGTAATTTTCAAAAGCCGGTATAGACAAATGGTTAGGATGGTAATAATCAATGCCCAAACCACCACCAAAATTGATATTTTCAAGTTGTATTCCCCGGGTATCCAAGTCTTCCTGTATTTCGTTGGCGCGGATTGCCAGGTTCTGGAAAGAAGATAAATCTGTTATTTGCGAACCGATATGAAAATGTATCCCGATCAGCTTCACATTCTTCATTTGTGCCAGATTATCCAAAACTGAATTTAATTGTCCTAAATTAATCCCAAACTTGTTTTCTTTCATCCCGGTAGTAATCTTGGCATGTGTATGTGCATCGACTTCCGGATTTATACGAAAAGCAACAGATGCAATTTTGTTTTTTGCCGCAGCTAATTCATTAATTATTTCAAGTTCGGCTGCCGATTCAACATTAAAACAAAAGATATCATTATCCAATCCAAGATTGATTTCCCAATCGGCTTTTCCTACTCCGGCAAAAACAATCTTATTGGCAGGAATACCAGCATCTAATGAGGCCTGTATCTCTCCACCGCTTACACAGTCTGCACCTAAACCATTTTCAGCTATGATTGATAAAATACGTGGATTAGCATTAGCCTTAACGGCATAATGAATATGATAGTTATATTTTCCGGCTTCGGTTTTTATAACATTCAATGTTTCTTTCAATAAATCAACATCATAATAATAAAAAGGCGTTTGCAGAGCCTTAAATTTTTCAACAGGGAAAGTTCCTTTCAACATAAATGGATATATTTTGGCATAGATCATACTGTTCGGTTTTGTATAATCTATGTCCTTTGTTTACTTTTTAATTATTAAATAAATGATTGCTTAAAGCCTGTAAGGCTCTTTTTTTATCGCTTGATTTTATAAGTAATGATACGTTATAATTACTTCCTCCATAGGAGATCATGCGTACAGGAATGTCTTTTAATGCATTTACAATGCTGGCCTCAAAACCTACGTTATCCCATTCAAGGTCACCGACTACACAGACAATCACCATATCATCGTCAACAGTTACTGTTCCGTATTTCTTCAAATCGTCAACAATTTCATCTAATCTCTTACGATTATCTATCGTACATGATACTCCTACTTCTGAAGTAGTGACCATATCAATAGGTGTCTGGTAGTTTTCAAATATTTCAAATACTTTACGTAAGAATCCTGTGGCTAATAACATACGTCCGCTCTTAATCTTGATGGCGGTGATATTATCTTTTGCTGCTACTGCTTTTATTTTTCCTTTTTCAGTAGCATTTGATATCAGTGTACCCGGAGCATCCGGTTGCATCGTATTGAGCAAACGAACAGGTATGTTATTCAATTTCGCAGGAAGAATACAGGTTGGATGAAGAATCTTTGCACCAAAGTAGGCCAGTTCGGCAGCTTCTTCGAAATGCAAATGACGTACAGGAGTTGTTTTTTCAACATAGCGTGGATCATTATTGTGCATACCATCTATGTCCGTCCAAATCTGGATTTCCTCAGCGTGTATAGCAGCGCCAACTAATGATGCAGTGTAGTCGCTACCGCCACGTTGGAGATTATCAATTTCTCCATAGGCATTGCGGCATATATATCCCTGGGTGATATATAGATCAGCATCTTTATGATCATTTAACAGGATGTTAAGTTTCTCTTTTATATAGGCCGGATCAGGTTCAGCGTTTTTGTCTGTACGCATATAATCCAAAGCGGGTAGGAGAACAGAATTAACACCTATTTCATTTAGGTACAGGTTCATCATTCCTGTTGATATTAATTCACCTTGTGCTAATACAACACGTTCTTCGAATAAAGTAAAAAGATCTTTTGTGAATGTACGTATATAATCGAAATGATAAGCAATTAATTCTTTGGCTCTCTGTTTATACTCAACAGTACTGTAAAGTTCCTCCGCATGCTCATAGTATTTAATGGCTAACTTATTAATGATTTCACTGGCACCGTCGGGATTCTTTTTATATAAATAATCAGAAATTTCGACTAAGGAATTTGTAGTACCCGACATAGCAGATAACACAACGATACTACGATCGCCGGTGATCAGCTTTGCTACATCTTTCATTCTCTGTGCCGAACCCACAGAAGTACCGCCAAACTTTAAAACTTTCATTTTCTTTTGCTGTATTAAATTGTTCTTGTTTTCTTTAAATAGAATGCAAAGTTACGTAAAAAATCAATCAGCTATATCACTAAGATAGCCATTCTCGCATTTTACTATACGTGCAGGATAATTATGTACAAGCGTATAGTTATGTGTAGTCATTATAACAGCAGTTCCTTTCCGGCTAATATCATGTAATAGTTGTACAATTTGAGCGCTTGTCTCCGGATCAAGGTTACCGGTAGGCTCGTCCGCAAGGATCAATTTAGGCTCATTTAACAGAGCACGGGCTATAACGATACGTTGTTGCTCGCCACCGGACAATTCATGAGGCATCTTGTAGCCTTTTGTCTGCATTCCAACCTGATGGAGAACGTCATCGATGCGTTCACGTATCTCTATTTTACTTTTCCAACCGGTAGCTTTCAGCGCAAATTCAAGATTCTTTGCTACCGTACGATCTGTTAATAATTGAAAGTCCTGGAAGACAATTCCTAATTTTCTACGTAGAAAGGGAATTTCTTTTCGTTTTATTTTACGAAGTTCGAATCCCATTAATACACCTTCTCCATGATTTAGAGGGACTTCACAGTATAATGCTTTTAACAGACTACTTTTACCTGATCCTACTTTCCCAATGACATATATAAACTCACCATTATGTAATGTAAGTGAAGCATCACGCAGGATGATATTATTATCCCGGTTTATTTCTACGTGTTCCAGTCTTAGAAGTATTTTGTCTTCCATTTTAATTATTCTTTATGCCTTTTCATTAATTCCCGCGCAAGGTCTTCAATCCGTAAACCTTTACTTGTTAATAATACGGTAAGATGATAGATCAGGTCGGATGCTTCATAAATAAAACCTTCTTCTGTACCGTTGGTTGCTTCTATAACCGTCTCGACAGCTTCTTCACCTACTTTTTGTGCCATGCGGTTCACTCCTTTAGTAAATAAAGATGTCGTATATGAACCTTCCGGCATTTCTTGCCTGCGTTGCTCAATAAAGTTTTGAAGATGTTTGAAAAACATAACTTCTTCTATATTTCTTTCTCCAAAACAAGTATCGTTTCCTGTATGGCAAACCGGACCGGCTGGCGTTGCTTTAATTAATAAAGTATCGTTATCGCAATCTAATAATATATTATTTACTTCCAGAATATTACCACTCGTTTCACCTTTCATCCATAAACGGTTTTTGGAACGACTGAAAAAGGTCACTTTTCCTGTTTCTTTTGTCTTCATGTAGGCTTCCTCATTCATAAACCCTAACATCAATACTTTATTCGTTTTACTATCCTGTACAATTGCAGGAATCAGTCCACCTGTTTTTTCAAAGTCTAATTTCATCTATACTATTGTATTTATAATCTTACATTAATTCCTTCATTGGATAAGTATTGCTTTAAATCCTTAATACCTATTTCTCCAAAATGAAAAACGCTGGCTGCCAATGCTGCATCTGCTTTCCCCTGGATAAATGTATCGCGGAAATGCTCTTTCTTTCCCGCTCCACCGGAAGCGATAATAGGTATATGGAGTTTATCTGCTAAAGCGGCCAGTGCGTCATTCGCATAGCCGTTCTTTACCCCGTCGTGCGTCATACTTGTAAAGAGGATTTCTCCTGCGCCCAGACTTTCGGCTTCTTCAGCCCATTGAAATAAATACTTATCTGTTGGGATACGGCCACCGTTCAAATAACAAAGCCATTTTCCGTTTTCATAATTGGCATCAATGGCAACCACACAAACCTGGCTTCCAAAGTTTTTAGCGATTTCTTCGATCAATGCGGGATTGCGCAATGCAGCCGAGTTGATGGAAACTTTATCAGCTCCTGCACTTAGCAAACGATCTACGTCTTTCATTTCATTAATGCCGCCGCCTACCGTAAAAGGTATGCTAATATGGGCGGCAACTTTCCTTACCAATTCTGTAAAAGTCTTACGTCCTTCATGAGACGCGGTGATATCCAGATAGACTAATTCGTCTGCTCCGTCACGGCTATATTGTGCTCCCAATTCGACCGGATCGCCAGCATCGCGGAAGTTTACAAAATTAATACCTTTGACAGTTGTACCATCTTTGATATCTAAACAAGGAACAATTCTTTTTGCGAGCATAATCTTTGAAATTAGTCGTTATAATTGTCTGTAAACGGAAGTAAGTCATTTAATTGTATCCGTCCTTCATAAAATGCTTTACCAAAGATAACTGCCGGAATATTGGCTTCTGCCAGCTCTTCAATATCTTCAATCGAGCTGACCCCGCCGCTTGCAATAATATAAATATATGGTAAGTTAGCTCTTATATCTTTATACATTTCGGTGGCAGGTCCTTCTAACATGCCATCTCGTCCGATATCAGTACTGATGACTTTAGTGATACCTTTCTCATAATAATCCTGTATAAAAGGGATCAACTCTTTATCTGTAGTTTCAACCCAACCACTCACAGCAATCAGATTATCTTTTACATCTGCCCCGAGGATAATCTTTCCGCTACCGTATTTATTTATCCATGAAGTAAATGTATCAGGCTCTTTTACGGCAATACTTCCTCCGGTTACCATCTGTGCACCACTTTCGAAAACAATTTCAAGGTCATCTTCATGCTTTAGTCCGCCGCCAAAATCTATAATTAATGAAGTGCGGGTAGCTAGTTTTTCCAATATCCTGTAATTTACCACATGACCTTCACGCGCTCCATCCAAATCAACCAAATGAAGACGTCTTATTCCGTAGTCTTCAAACATCTTTGCTACTTCCAAAGGATCTTCATTGTAAATTTTCTTTGTAGAATAGTCTCCTTTGGAAAGGCGTACACATTTGCCTTCGATGATATCAATAGCCGGAATCAGTTCAATCATGCTGTTATGTTATCGTTAGAAAGTTCTTTAATATCTCTTCGCCCACATCTCCACTTTTCTCCGGATGAAATTGGGTCGCGTAAAAATTATCTTTTTGTATCGCCGCACTGAAAGGAAGGATATAATCAGTCGTTGCGGCAGTATGATCGTTCAATGGTACGTAAAAGCTATGTACAAAATAAACAAATTGATTCTCCTGTTCAGAAGTAAACAGCTTTGTTTTAACATTGGTAATGGTGTTCCATCCCATGTGAGGTACCTTATCTTCGTGTTTTTGAGGAAGAAAACGTTTTACATCCACATCGAATATATGTAAACAACCTGCCTCACCTTCCTCAGAAAAACGACACATGAGTTGCATACCCAGGCAAACGCCTAAAACCGGTTGTTTCAGGTCCCTGATCAATAGATCCAACTTATGTTCTTTCAGATATTCCATTGTAGTATGTGCTTCACCCACACCGGGAAAGATCACTTTATCAGCTTTCTTTAATATGTCAGGATCATCCGTAATAACGGGTTGGACGCCTAAACGCTTTAAAGCATAATCAACGGAGTAAATATTTCCGGCATTATATTTTACAATGGCAACGTCCATGTTTTACTCTATACTTAATTAAGTCGCAAAAGTAAGAATTTATCATGACATTTACTTTTAATACCAGATGAAAAGATATGTAGCTCCAAGCTCGTGCTACAAAATTGTAATTACTCATGTGTTTGATAATTCATCTATTAATTTTTTTACGTGAAAGATTGGTTATAAAATAGAACGTGAGCAAATAAAAATATCTAACGTGTGAAATAATTTTGCCCGTATCCTAATTTGATAAAAGCTCATAAAGTGGCAACAAGTAACACAGAATCTTTTTTTAGTCAAAACAATACAATGATTGAAAAAAGTTATCACAGTGGTTTGTAAAAGTTATTGTGATGACTTTTACAAACCATTACAATAACTTTTATAAAGCATTGCCATAACATTTTTAACTATTGTCGTTTTTTACTTATAGCCTGTTTCTATTTTAAGTGTTTCCGTATCTACCGAACAGATATTTTCTTTGAATTTGTATCACTCTGTCACAATCATCATGTAGACAGCAGGTTATACGTATTTTAAGCGTGTTTTAAGTGATATAACTTTATTACTTAAAAACACGCTTAAAATACGCATATTAAGTTGATAGTTAATATGTTGTGATTCAATGTTTGAAATTATGAAAAAAATAAAATTGCCGTGTTTTTATATAGTCAATCTTTAGCTGTTATGCTGTGAAGGATAAAGTTGGAGAAAGTTCCAGTCATGCCCAATAAATATTATTTACAATGAATAATCCGAATATGCTGTAAAAGCATTAATTTTAAGGATTCTTATATGAAGGTCCTTATTGCTATAATCTGTTCAGTTGTTTTTGTCTTTTCCTTTTATGGTCAGAAGATGAACTATCAAGGTTTTGCCAATTATAGTTTAAGTTCGGAAGCCTCTGTTGTCAATTCTTTTGTACAGGATAAAGACGGATTGATGTGGATAGGTTCTAACA
>DAMCDT010000038.1:7120-17317 GCA_032058265.1 Tannerellaceae bacterium | reverse complement strand
ATCTTCCGGTACTAACACTAATCCGCTGGCGGAAGCCATATCTATCATGGCTGTTGTATTATCACCTAATATACCATATCCGGCACTGATTATATTCATCAAAGGATCATGCACTTCACAGGATATCATTCTCCCATCTAAAGCAGATACCAATGCTTCTTTCGTACCTTCTCCCCCATCGGCAACCGGTATCTTCAGTACCTGACAATCCGGGTATACTTTATAGATTGCTTTCTCCGCACTTTCAGCTACTTCCAATGAAGTAACCGAACCTTTAAATGAATCCGATGCAACAACTATCTTCTTCATTTAATTATCAGATCAACGAGAATAAATATTCAGCTTCCGATAGATAGCTCCTGCCGAATATATTCAGATGGTTCAGTATATGATATAATTTGTAGATATTTTCGCGGTATTCCCAGCCTTCCTGCAACGGATATTCTTCCATATAACTTTTATAAAACAAGGGAGAGAAACCTCCGAATACTTTCGTCATTGCCAGGTCTGCCTCACGGTGTCCGTAATAAACGGCCGGATCAATTAGAACGGCTTGTCCGTTCGAGTCACAAAGGTAATTGCCCGACCATAGATCGCCATGTAATAAAGTTGGCGGTTCGGTACTATTCTCAAAGATATTTTTCAGGTTCGACTCAAAACGCATCACACCGGATTTCATTGCAGATGTAATATAACCGTTCTTTTCCGCTAATTTATATTGGTACAGAATACGTTTATTAAAGAAGAACACTGCCCAATTATCGCGCTCTTCCCCTACCGGTATGTTTAATTGTGGATTCGCTCCTATAAAGTTATCTTCAAAAAAGCCATAACTTTCTCCGCAGTATCTGTGCATAAGGGCATAATTCCGTCCGAAGTCTTGATGAAATGTGGCGGAAGGTGTTCCCCGGTCGATAAACTCTGTCAGGATATAATGTTCGTCCACTGAAATAACTTCAGGAACACGGATAGCATTTGCCTTGACAAGTTCTTTCAAACCGTTCGCTTCACATCGATAGGTTCTCGATTTACTTCCTGTTTTCAGGTAATAACCCTTTCCGGAAACAGATTTGATATATCCCGAACCGGATACATTTCCCCGTATCTCTTCCTCAATAGCAGATTCAATTGTAGTTTTCAAGGTAGTATCCATAGCCATCTGTTTAAGGCAAACATATAAAAGTATAAGGAAATAAGCGTTTTCAGACGCTTTGGGTTATCATTCCGTCACCGGAGGAAGCGCTTCGTAAAGAGTACCGTCCGAAGGTTTGATATTTATAATATCATCGACAATGTACCGTGAGTATCCGCGCCAGGGTAATGCCCCGAAGTATTCTTTATAATGAAGATCGACGATTTGTCCGCCGGCACGCATTAGTTGTTCAGCAATAGCCTGATCGGCAATCGAGAAGTTAAACTCGTTTGATTGTATGCCACCGGGCCCGCTTGACCTGAAACCCGTTTGTATCAGCTTACCTTCATACGTTTTAAAGATTATCCCTTTATAAACGACGAAGTTCAATTGTCCGGTCTTAACACCTTCTCCGTACGGGTAATAATAACGTATGCCTACAAAAACGACTAATCCTAAAATAAGTACAAGTATCAGTATATTCCGGAATCTTCTAAAGCCAGTCTTCAGAGCCGGTGTAAACCTGTTTTCCATAATTGTTTTCTTAATTATTGAGCAAAAGTAATCTTTTTCTTAACAACTAAATATGAAATTCAACAACGACACTGAATTATTGTTTATACCAACCTGAATTTAAGTTATATTTGTAAATGTGTATGAAAGTATAAAATAATGAAAGTGAAATTAATACCTGTTATAGAAATATTAAATCATGATGAAGATATCCAATCACCTGATGCAGGACCTTTTTGGGATTATGCTGACGAATGGGAAAACTATTACTACTTATGCAATCTTAAAGCAGGTTATTCCGATCAATTAAAACCATACCTGAAAGGCTCGTCATTATATGATATCAATAATATATCTGATGAAGACTTATTGACTGCAATTCAAAAGATGATCGCTATCCAACAAAAAGATGAAGATGAAACATTGTACCCTTTTAGCGGAGGCTACGTACTACGAATAGACAATCAGGACAAATACTTTCCTCAATGTTGCGGCGATTTAAGCGATATAGTGGAATGGGAAAATATATTAAAAGGAGAAACTGCATACTTCTATCCGGGACATCCTTTTCCTAAAGTAAATATACAAGGTAAGACAATTCATTTTGATTTTGTGAATATTGAAATTCATGAGAATTTCGCACCTCCGGTTCCTGACGATTTTATTGAAATTGAAATGCAAGCTTTCGAAATAGCGATGCATAAGGTAAAAGAAGAGCTACTTCATTTTTCAGGCAGGCTCACAAAATTGAATAAAACAAATAATATGGGGATTGTGAATATAGATAAGTATTTGGTCTATGGTTGATCATATCAAATCAAAAGTATGTAATCCCTTTCTCAAAACATCGTAATGTCTTTGCAAAAACATAACGATCTTTGATAAAGAACATTGCCGTGTTTTAAAAAGATCATCACAATGGATTAAACATTGTAATTGCATATTTACAGAAATACGAATTAATAAAAAACTATATATCCCCTATTATATGATTCGGATATTCAATTCCGCATTGCAGAGACAATAATGGTATTCACCCACAAAAATTGGTTATATTAATATCATATTGTAGAGACGCAAAATCTTGCGTCTCCACCGCATACACACGATATGCAATTATAACATTAACCTGGTTACTCGTACATCTTATTCTCTTTTTTCAGTTCTTCACTCCATAGCTCCGGTGCCAATGGTGAAAAAAGTTCGATCAGATTATCTTCGGGATCACGTAGATATACTGTCCGCATTCCCCAATCAGCCATATCAGCAGGTTCATTTACGAATTCCACACCTTTTGCTTTCAATGCAGAATATGCTTCATCAACATTATCCACGCTGAAGCATACAAGTGATTTTTCCCGAAATCCTACAGGCTGTTCCTTGTCCGCATTACCTACCGCCGGAGCCATCCAGTCGGAAACAAAAAGAGCGAATCCTTCTATTCCTTCGGCTACTTTAAAACTGGCGTATCCGCTGTTTTCGTCACCCCAGGCAGGTTCCAATCCGAGTTGTTCAGTGTAAAACTTAAAGCATTTGGCAAAATCTTTGACTAATAATCTTACGTTATTAAATTTCATGGCATTATAATTTTTATGGTTGTTTTTATTTTTCCGGACTTAACCCGTTTTTATAGTACTGGTAACTCTCCTCTATTATTTCCGGCTCGTCCGCTTCCAAAGCATGCAGGACTTCACGGCAGAATTCAAGCGGTGCCGTTCCATTAGCAGTAACAATCTTTCCGTCTCTTACAGCATCTTTTTTAATATAGTTCGATTCTCCGGTATAGTTTTGTCCCGCATATTGTTTCAGGTAATCGAGTCCATTGCTTGTATGCTTCACGTCGTTGAGGAATCCGTTCAGACCAAGGTATACCGATCCGTTGCATATTCCGGCAACCAGTTTATTATCTTTGATTGCTTTTTCCACGAGCGGACGAATTTGTTGGGCTTCCGGGGAGAACAAATTCATTCCTCCGATTATTATCAGTCCCGCATGGTCATCCGGCAAATCGTTCAGATCATAATCGGGCAATACCTTGAATCCGCCTATCGAGGTAATCGGGTCTTTGGTAACGGACATCGTTTTTACTGTATGTTTTACAGGGCCTCCGGGTTTGACACCGATGTTCAGGGAGGTAGAGATATAAGCGCCTTCCCAATCGGCAAAGCCGTTTAGGAGTACAAAAATTACTTCTTTCTTATTCATAATGTTTTTTATATAATCGTTTTTTCTAACCAAATTCTTAAATAATCCAACTGCGCATGTGTATGAAAATAATGTTCGCCACCGGACATAATATTCACTGTGCAGTTATGCTTTACGGAAAATGAATCGAGTACAGGTCTTTCTGTCATGTTATCATTTTCCCCATACAAAATATAGGTCGGGCTATCCCATTTCTTAACGCGATTGTTCCGCACACATTCATAATAATCCCATGACAGAGTTTCGCCGAAAGTAGTTTCATATTCTCCTTTCCTTTGTAATTCTTCTTCGGATATACCTGCCCACTTCATCATATTCTGAATAAGTTGTTCCATATCCAAAACCGGAGACAGAAAAAGACATCTGTCCAATTTTATATTCTGATAAGCTACCAGACTGAAATAAACACCTAAACTACACGCATATAGCGATATATTGCTGTATTTATCCTTAACGAACGCATAAACTTCTTTTAAATCATTTACGCCATTCTGAACGGTGCAGGGATATGGCTCATGAATCCGTTCTCCATGTTCCGGCAAATCAAAACTCAGCACCTGAAAACCCGATTTTTCTGCAAGGTATGCAAATTGTCCGGCTTCTTCTTTTTTCGCATGTTTACTATGTACATACAGATATAGCTTATCTGAAGCAGGACCATACAGGATGGCCGGAATACGGTTGATATCAATTTTCTGTTGTTTGTTCATTATGGAAAACCTGAAGATTTCGGAAGGGGGTATGTTTGATTGTCTTGTTTTAGGATTATCTGTTTTATTTCGCGCATGCAAAGATACGGATAATCTGTAGTATTACCGTGGTAGAGATGCAAGATTTTGCGTCTCTACAATTTTGCGTCCCTACAATTTCCGTCCCTACAATTTCCGTCCCAACGATACATTTCATTCTCCCGCGAGCTGAATATCCAGCGAGGTCACATATTTAATTTCATTAAGAACAAATGAACTCTGCATTTTCACGATACCATTTACTTTGGTCAGTTTCTCAAAAACGAAACGGTTATAATCATCCAGATCTTTCAGCACCACTTTCAGCAGGAAATCAAATATTCCTCCGACCGAATAGCATTCCATTATTTCACTGATTTCCCTGATTTCTTCCTGAAAGCGGCTGATGTATTCATCATTATGTACCGCCAGTGAGACGTTACAAAAAACGGTCAGAGGCAAACCAACCTTTTTCCGGTCGATAATTGCCGTATAGCCTGTTATATATCCCTCGTTTTCCAGCCTTTTAATCCGCTCGTATATAGGCGTTTTGGAAATATAAAGTTTATCCGATAATTCCTTCACATTGATTTTCGCATTTTCCTGCAAGGCATGCAGAATATCCAAATCAATCTTATCTAATTTTTGCATAGTAATTATTCCTGTTTAATATGGTTTATCCAACCTGTTTGGAGACATCCGTTTTATTTAAAACACAATAATAGGAAAATTTACTGACTTAACCGATAGATATAGGATATATTATGGACAATTAATAGTTTTGCATAAAATAATACTTAAAAAATTCATTTGCTTATGACACCAGACAACCCGTCCAAATGCGTTTTAATTATCGACAACGCCCAGCCCACAGGAATTATCGCCAATACCGCCAGTGTATTATCAATTACTATCGGAAATCATGTAAAAGGCATGGTAAGCCATGACGTATATGACAAACAGGGAGATAAACACATTGGCATCACACAGATTCCTATCCCTATATTAGGAGCAACCTCCGAAAAGATTAAGGAGATTAGGAAACACCTCTTTTCCTTAAACAGTGAAGACATTATAGTAGTAGACTTTTCAGATATCGCCCAACGATCCAAAACCTATGAACAATATGAATCCGTAATGCAAAATATAGATGAAAACGATATACGTTACATCGGCATCGGCATATTTGGCAACAAAAAGATAATAAATAAAGTTACCGGCAACCTTAGTCTGATAAGGTAATCAAGACGGAATGTTTTTTTGTATGATAGAGGTAAACAATACATATCCGTAGAGAAGCAAGATTTTGCGTCTCATTATTGTTTCATCAGACGCCGCATTTTTGAGACGCAAAATTTTGCGCCACTACCGTTTGTCAAAAAGAAAAAGTATCTTTGTCCACATTTACATTTAATATCATAAATTTAAATGGATAAACATGGATAGATAAAGATTATCTTTTAATAAAAATAGGAGATACATGTGCATGGACCTTTGCCGAAATACCAGAAATCCCCATGTCAAAGAACCGAACAGACCCAGGCAGAAAGAATTGCCAAAACAATTGTAATGGTGCAGAAAGGAGAATAATTTTATTAACATCGGAAACTATATAATAATAAAACAAAATGGAAAATCAAAAAATGACAAAGTTCCTGATCATATATCAGGATGTAAACACCGAAGATACATTTACTACGGAAGAAGTAATAGATGCAACCAAAGCACATGTGGAACATTGCAGGGATCTGGATAAAAGAGGAATCCTTTACCTCTGCGGCCCGCTACTTGGTAAAGAAGAAAAAGGAATGTTCATTCTGAACGCCAGATCTTATGAGGAAGCCGAGAGCCACGTATTACGTGATCCGCTTATTGCCCGCAAATGCTATAAAACATACCTTATCAATGAAATACAGGAAGCCAATGCAGAAAATAATTACCTGCTTGAATTTTATACGGACATGTAATGGAACGCGACCAGAAAGCACAAAGGAATCTACCCTAATTGTCCGGATATACTAAAAAAGCTATCGTATAATCCGATACTAAATTCCTGCTCGTTTCAAATACCTTTTAAGCAACGTTTTCATAATGATTTTGTGAAACGGCTTCACAGGCAAAAAATAAACCCTTCCCCACACATTATTAAAATGTACCATGGTAGTGAGGGAGATCGTTCGTAATAATCTATCGTTCCGAAGCCATTCGTGATGGTTGAATTTGCCGGGATGGCAGTAAGTTTTTTCACCTTTTTCATAACTCGGTCATTTTTATTATAAGATAACCTCCTCGACATTTTTCCTTTTTGAATACGGAAGTTTTTCTCCATATCCGATCCGTAGTAATATAACCGGACTTTCGCCGGATATACCAAGAGTTTCTACCATTCGATCAGCCAATTCCCTGACTTCAATCGGTTGGTTCATGTGGGCGTGAGCAATTCCAAATCCGGTAGAATGAAGCAGAAACCGTTCCAACGTTCTGCCCAGGTTGATCCAGGTTGATCCATTCTTTCAATGAATTGTTTTGCGTCGTGAACAGAACAAAATGAGAAGATGATCGTATCTTTTTTATATCCCCTTTGTTTTGCGGCTTCTCATTTACAGCTTTTTTCATAATCGGCTTGATAATGAATTTCGGTAAATTAGGAGCGCCAAATACAGCATAACTTAATCCGTCGTTATACTCATCCTGATGTTTCTTATTGTATCGCATCCATGAATGTAATTCCGCTTTGAACTCTTTATCCTGCATTTGTATGGTATTCCCTTTGCGCACATAATTGGAAATTGAATCATATTGCGAAGTTCCTTTTTCGTAAAAACGCAGGTTTATACTTGTTTCAAGATTGATTTCTTTCAGAATATTAATTGTATCATCAGGGATCATCCTACCGTTATATACACTCCGGTTTGTCTGCCGGACAGCGATTTGCGCAAATAACGGATTGGGCGCTAAAGTTTCGCTTTTCGTCAACGCAATTGTAATAACTCCTTCATCACCGATTGTAACTATTGAAGCGTATCCCTTTTCCGAAGCTGCGATACAAAGGTTCTCCGCCGCACATCCGAGGCTAATGAAAAGCTCCCGATTATCAGGATCAACCACCGGCAGCGCCTTAGTAAAGTTCGGGTGAATCTCAATACTGTTGTCATTTACTTTGAACAGCCACGGCTGTGTATTGTGCCCCGACGGAGCTTTAATTGCCTGTTCGATCATAGGGAGGAAATCAGGATTCTGTGCATATATATGGTTCATAGGAAATAGAATAAAGATGATTAGAAGTAAAATTAGTTTTCTCATGGTTGCTGGTTTTGAATCCATAAATCGATAATCAGGTCAATGCCCTGAGCGATATCTTCCCAGCCGCTATCGGTATGCAAATTGATACCGTTATACACAGGCGAAGACTCCTCCAGCATTGTCAAATAACTGATCGAAGCCGAAACAATACTTGCCAGAGCCGCTATCTCTTTCGTAGGAGAATGTGTCAACCGGCCGACGATCTCTATCAACTTACATCCGTTCGCCTCCCTTTTCTCACGTAGCTGACCGATTACAGGATTATCAGTAGATAGTTCCCAGCGATAAAGCCTCCTCATCGTTACATCGCGGCGAAGCTGAGCGATCTGCTCCCTGAATACTTTTTTGATAAATCGACCCGCATCCCGAATCTTCATCTCATCCGTAGAAATATTTATCCAATAATCTTTCCGCAGAATATACGTAGCGATCAGGTCTTCCAAACTTCCGAAGTAGCGGTAAATCAGCATTTTCGATACACCGGCTTTTTGCGCCACCAGATTCACCCCGACTTTCTCAAAACCTTCTTCCGCAATAATGGTTCCTACCGCATCCAGAATCTTCTTTTCGGTTGATTCCCTGTCTTTGGTTGGTTTGTTCTCATTATTTTCTTTATTCTCTTTTTCCATTGGATAAGCATGTTACCGATAAGTAACAGCAAAGATATGTTACTCAAAGGTAACATACAAGAGAATTCATAAAATTATTTTTCTTTATCTTTAATATACACTACATTCGCACGATGATACATATTATTTCATATATTGCTTTTTATTGAATCAACATGGAAAACAGTGAACATGAAAAAACAACCTACTAAAAAACAACCCTCAGAAAAACCGACTACCGTTTCAGCATCCGATACACGTAAATTAGTGCCGACGGAAAACAACGGCAAATGGGGATTTATAGACGCCGCCACAGGCGAAGAAGTCGTACCGTTTATCTACGATTATGCCCATATGTTTTCGGTCGGATTGGCATTGGTAAAGCAGAACGGTTGGTGGGGTTATGTCAATAAAACAGGAAAAGAAGTCATTCCATGTATCTACGACCCTGCATACTCATTTACCAAAACAGGCCTGGCCGCCGTATGTGTGGAAGGCAAATGCGGCTTTATAGACCAGACCGGAGAAGTAGTTATCCCACTTATATATGACGACGCCCGCTATTTCACAAAAGAAGGAAAAGCAAAAGTAAAACTGAACGGCGAAACATTTTTTATCGATTTGGATGGAAACCGGATGGACCCGTAGAGACTCAAAATACAACAAAAACCAAAAAAATTACAACCATGAAAACTATAGAAGAAAGCATAGCAACCGCAATGGATTTCAACTGCGACATTTCCATTATCCCCTATTTGCCCTATATCTTACAGGACTTTTGGGAAATCGGAACACCACCCGAAACAATAATCAATCTCATTAAAAAGCATTGCAAAAACTATTCTTCATTGCACGTTTTAGACTTAGGCTCTGGCAAAGGAGCCGTTTCCGTTAAACTGGCGGAAGAGCTAAAATGTAACTGTTACGGCATAGACGGCATCCCCGAATTCATTGCCACCGCTAACGAAAAAGCACAGCAGTATAACGTCGAAAAACTATGCCGGTTCGAAATCGGCGATATCCGTGAAAAAATACAATCAGCAGGCAAATATGACGTTATCGTTCTGGGAGCTATCGGACAGGTTTTCGGGAATTGTTACGAAACCCTCACCACGCTATCCCAACACCTCACACCGGAAGGAATAATCATCATCAACGATGCTTACATCGACGACACAAGCACATATACTCATCCCACCGTATTACCCCGCAGCGAGATTTTAAAACAAATCGCGCAGGCAGGAATGAAATTGATTGATGAAGATAAAGATACCCCGACCGACAACGCCATCGAATTTGAAAACCTGCAAACAAGATGCAGGGAACTGATGGAGAAATACCCTGATAAAAAGTCTCTTTTCGAAAGTTACATTCAGGCACAATCCGATGAATACAATGCTTTGGAAAATGAAGTTATAGGAACAATTTTCGTAGTAAAACAATAACAGAATATGAAATCAGCAGAATCAATGAGTAACAGTGAGGATATTAAAGCCGCCATTATCGCCCTTGAAGAACAGGCATTGAAGTTATGGAACAACGGAAATCCGGACAGATTCTTGGAACTTTGCGACGACGATGTCGTATATATCGACCCCGCTTTCGAGAATAAACTCGAAGGAAAAAAAGCACTGGTGGATTATTACAACCTCGTCAGAGGAAAAATCAAAATCGACCAATACAAGATGATCAACCCCATTGTACAGCT
>DAMCDT010000038.1:0-7110 GCA_032058265.1 Tannerellaceae bacterium | reverse complement strand
ACGAAGCGCATCGTGATGGCATGGCATTCAGAATGAATTGCACGGAAGTCTACAGGCTGAATTCAGCTAACCAATGGAGAATAACGCATACACACTGGTCTTTTTTCCAGCCTTCACACACCTGATTAAATGAGATGAAAATCAAATACGCAAAAGATTATGATTTAGAAGCCATTAGTGCCTACGACAAACATATATCCAAAGAAGAGCTATTAAAATCCATTTCAGATAACAGGGTAGTTGTCGCAAAAGACGGAGATAAACTCTGTGGCTGGTATAGGTATAATCTCTTTTGGGATAATACACCCTTTCTGAATATGATTTTCTTACTGGATGATTACAGGCATAATGGTTTGGGATACAGATTAATGTTGTTCTGGGAAGAAGAGATGAAAAAGAAAAATTACCATCTCTTAATGACCTCATCATTGAGCAACGAAGAGGCACAGCATTTCTACAGAAACTCGGATACAAAGATTCGGGATGCCTGTTATTAAAATCCGAAACTTTAGAGATTATTTTCACTAAAGAAATTTAACGTAGAGACGCAAAATCTTGCGTCTCTACAACATAACAATAACAAAATAAAAAATGGAAATCAAAATTAAACCTCTCCACAACGAAGATATACCTTTATTCGAAAGTTGGCTGAACAAAGAATATATCTACATAAGATTCTGCCCCAACGGAGAAGAAGAAAGAGAAGCCTGGCTCGATGAAGTAAACAACAGAGACGGCAAGTACCATTTCCTAAAACATTTCATTGTATATCACAACGACCGGAAAATAGGATTCTGTATGTACGCCGATTGCTTTTTCCTCAAAGATTTAGAAGAAGAAGGACACGATTTCGATTCTTTATACGGAGACGTAGCCGAAGAAAACCAAACCTACGAAATCGGCTACCTCATTGGCGAAGAAGAATACCTCAACAAAGGCATCAGCAAAATAATCATCCAAAAACTCGAAGAAGAAATCACCCGCAAAGGAGGAAAAGAGATAGCAGCAGACTCATCCGAAGAGAACACCTTCTCCGTCAAAGCACTCTTAAGCAATGGATTTAAGAAGAAAAACGATGGAGATTATCGGAAAACAATATATTAAAATTGTATGAACAATTTATCAAATGATTTTATAACCCCTCTAAACCACATCCATTTCCTCGCAAAAAAGTTGTTTGGAGAAACCGGAGAAATAATAGACGGTTCCATTGAGTACTTAGAACCCAATGGTGGTGGCCCCACAGAGCCGCATACACATCCACATTTCCACCTCTTCATTGCAACAGAAGGACAAGCCAGGATTTTACTGGATAAATCGGAAGTAATTCTGAATGCAAACGAGTCCGGAAACATTCCTCATTCAATATGGAATAATACCAATCAGATAACTAAATGATAGGCATATCAGTGAGGAGGTAAAATAGGATTCTGCCAGCGTTGTTGACATTATCATTTTTGTAGAGACGCAAAATCTTGCGTCTCTACCGTACCGCTCCTACAAAGAAAATACACATAAGTTCCGTTGATGCCCGGTCTATTTTTCTCATAACCGGATTTACAAATTATATTACTTCATCAACTCTTCTGCTTAATTCAATAAGTTCTTCGATAACCTCTGCGGCCGTAAGTATTTTATTGTGATATTTTTTAAAACATCAATGACTTGCTCGCTGACCTTTTCAACCAATAATATATAAATTCATTATGTGCTATACTTTGCTTTACAATTAAACTTTTGAAGCCCTGATTTGTAGATATATCATTTTTTGCAATAGCAACATAGCCAATAGGAGCTCTGGATGTTAAAAGAAAAGTACCTTTTGGTAATAGTTTTGCAGAAGAATTTTTTAAACTAATATTACGTTCACCTGAAGATATATCTACATGAAAAAATTGGTAACTTTACCCAAAAATAACGTTCAATACAAGCATATACTAATGCATAACTTAAAATAAATAAGACCATGGCAAAAATTGAAACCCTATGGCTCGGCGAGCAACGCTCCGAAGTCACCCACACCCAATCGGGAACTAAACTACTTACCGATGCCCCCGTAGATAACAACGGCAGAGGCGAATATTTCTCACCGACCGACCTCGTAGCCACCGCGCTGGGAAGCTGCATCATCACCATGATGGATGCTTACGCTGTCCGTCACGGAATCGACCTCAAAGGAACGCGGCTGGTAACAGAGAAAATCATGGCAGCCAACCCACGGCGCATCGGCGAAATCAAAATCGAACTTTTTATCCCCGGCAAGATAGATACGAAGCATCAAAAAGCGCTTATCAGTGCCGCCCACACCTGCCCTGTAGGCAAGTCGTTGCATTCGGAGTTGAAACAAACCATCGAATTCCATTTCGAACCCAATGACGGTCGATACCAACATAACAGAAGAACTGCGCAATAAGTTACTCGAAAGCGGAGCTACCCTTGTGGGATTTGCCGATATGCAGTTCGACGGAGCCGAAAACCTTCCCTATGCAGCCTGCGTACTCATTCCCCTGCCTGTCGCAGTGGTGAACGATATCAGCGACGCTCCCACCATAGAATATTGGAATACCTATAATTCCGTGAACTCCCTACTGGATGCAATCGTTAACGCCGGAGCTGCTTTCCTGCACGAAAAAGGTTATTCTGCCCTTCCCGTCACCCGTGAGAATGCCGTGTGGAACGCAGGAACAATGCGCACCGATTATCCCTATAAAACCGTAGCCACACGTGCCGGACTTGGATGGATAGGTAAAAGTTGCCTGTTGGTAACACCGCAGTACGGCTCAGCCGTCCGCATAGCCACATTATTTACAGATGCCCAGTTGAATTGCGACACTCCGGTAGAAAAATCACGTTGCGGCAACTGTGACATCTGTCGGGCGAATTGTCCAGCCGATGCCATTCACGGGGCGACATGGATTCCGGCGATGGAACGTGAACTGCTGGTGGATACAACCAAATGCAGGGAAACCATGAAGAAGCGTATGAAACAGATTAACGGCTTCGAAGCTACTATATGCGGCAAATGCTTTGCGGTTTGTCCGTATACCAAGAAGTATCTCCGTAAGAATGGATATTAAGAAATCAGAACCGTTCATCTGATTAGATGGCAAAATAACTAAATATGATTGACGAACTTTATCAATACTATCTGAATCACGAAGAACCGCAAAAAAGCTGTTTGCTCACACTGCGTGATATTATCCTCAAACAGGATAAGGACATTTCGGAAACTGTAAAATACGGAATGCCCTGCTTCTGTTATAAGAAAAAGATGTTTTGTTATCTTTGGACTGACAGCAAAACAAAAGAGCCCTATATTCTTTTTGTGGAAGGTAAATTACTTAATCATCCCGAATTAGAAACAGGCAACCGTTCACGAATGAAAATTCTGAGAATAAACCCCACAGAAGATTTACCTGTAAACCTTATAGAATCTTTATTAAATGAAGCATTAGACTTATACCGGAATGGAATAATTAAAATAAAACCATAATCAATTTTTTCTTTCTCTTTACAAAAGTGATTACAAATAATAAGAAATATGTCAATCGAAAAAGTAAAAACATACTTCGAACCCTACGGCATCGCAGATAAAATACAGGAATTCGAAACCTCCAGCGCTACCGTTGAACTGGCTTCACAAGCACTGAACTGCGAACCGGCACGCATTGCCAAAACACTCTCTTTCAAAGCCGGAGATAAATACATACTCATCGTTACCGCCGGAGATACCAAAGTGGATAACGCAAAATATAAAGAACAATTTAAAACCAAAGCCAAAATGCTTTCTGCCGAAGAAGCCTTAGAACATATCGGTCATGCCGTAGGAGGAGTCTGCCCGTTTGCCGTAAATGAAGGCGTTGAAATATATCTGGATAATTCGCTAAAACGGTTTGAAACCGTATTCCCAGCATGTGGCAGCAGCAACAGCGCTATCGAGCTAACTATTCCCGAACTTGAAAAGTATTCGGGCAGTAAACAATGGATGGATGTGGGCAAGTATTGAATGAATTATTTTTTAAATTAAGATATGATTATCCTAAAACCATACAAATATGGAAGAAAAATATAAAGTAGGAAAATTAATTTACGATGCCAACATCTATGACGGCATGAATACGGACATGTCAGATCTGGCGTTCTATTCACGCTGGCTAAACGAAAAGAAGAACGGCAAAATCCTCGAACTCTGTTGCGGTACAGGAAGGCTCACTATCCCTCTCGCACAGGAAGGATATACCATTACCGCTGTGGATAACAGCTCATCTATGCTCGCACAAGCCAAAGCAAAAACCGATGAACTGAACCTTCCCATACAATTTATTGAATCCGACATGAGAATGTTGGATTTACCCAAAATGTATGATATTATATTTATTCCTTTTAACTCCATTCATCATCTGTATACCAATCAGGATTTTTTTGACGTACTGACAGGTGTAAAGAAACATCTGAAAGAGGACGGCTATTTTATCTTTGATTGCTTTAATCCCGATATCCGTTATATTGTAAATGCGGAAAAGGAAGAGCAGATTGTTGGAGACTATACCACTAAAGACGGCAGACAGGTAGTGATAAAACAAACTATGAACTATGAAAATACAACACAGATAAACCGCATAAAATGGCATTATTATATAAATGAGAAATTTGATTCTGTTCAAAATCTGGATATGCGGATGTTTTTTCCACAGGAATTAGATACCTATCTAAATATGCATGGATTTGAGATTATTCATAAATTTGGTGGATTTCAGGAAAAAGCATTTAAAGATAAATCGGTGAAGCAAGTAGTTGTATGCAAAAATCAGCGATAGCGAATAAGTGAAAAGAAACATAAAGTTAAGACTACTGTATGAACGTTTTAGATTTACCATTTAATAAATACATCGGATTAAAGAATGCATCTGATGGTGATTATCTGCTCATGTTGGAAAGTGACGGAAAATATCTGAATCATTTAAATACGGTACATGCAAGTGCTCAATTTGCATTAGCTGAGGCTACAAGCGGTTTTTTCCTGCTCAGAGAATTTGAAGGATTGACAGATATTCTTCCGGTTGTACGAAAAGTCGAAACAAAATATAAGAAACCAGCAAACGGGATCGTATTTTCTAAAGCAGGTTTTGTAAATACGGATAAGGCAATGGTAATAGATGAACTCAACTCTAAACAGAGAGCATTGATAACGGTCAGGGTTTTACTGCATGATGTAGAGGGGAATATTACAATGCAGTCTGATTTTGAATGGTTCGTTGCCAAAAACGGCTAAAGGGAATCCATTAACGTGCCGTATTTTTCTGTTTCTAAAGTTTTCCAGACAGGTGCAGACCATCCGGGATGCTGAGTGGTTTAGAATTACTCTTTTAATACTTTTAAAGAAGTTATCAGCCTCCCGTTAAAGTCAATCTTATATTTCGTCCCCTCAAAGTCAGTGAGAAGTATTCCATCGTTTTCAATTCTAAATTCTTCTTCATTATCTATGGACACAAAAATATCTGCACCACTAAATTCCCATTTTATTTCCCCGTTGCTATCTAATTTTGATACCTGGAGTTCCCCATGTATTAAATAATCGTCTTCATATTTAAAAATTTGGAAACATGTTGCTTGGTCGGCTTTTGTCTTCCATTTTAAATCGAGATCGGGAAGCATTAAGCAAAATATAGTATCAGCGCAACAGAGTAATAATTGGTCTGCGTCAAGAAGTGCAGAATTCTTATGGATACCAGTTGCTCCGCCTGAACCGATTACTATACAACTGTTTATAACCCGGTCTTCGCGATAGATCCTGATCCCATGTTTAGAAGTGGGATATTCTTTTGCTCCATCGGCAAAGTAATACTTGGAATAACAGAAATTATTATCAGTTGAATCAAATCTATGGTTTGGCACGTCTAATATTTCTATTATAAGGTTTTTATATTGATAGCGGTTCATATGCATGTTATTTTTAAATACTTTAGAGCATCTATCATAATATTTAAATATCAAACGTGATACTAACCCCGACTTCCTTGATGGGAATACGTTTGTGAATCTCCGCTTTGGCAGCAAAAGAAACGCAATGGCAGGGATATAAAGCCTCTATATTGTTTTTTTCAAAAAAATCAATTGTGTCATATAATTGCTCAGAAATATCCAATAAATGAAATCCTCCGATTACACCCGCTATTTTATCTACATTACATATATTTTTTGCATGTTCTATGATGTTGCAGATACCACTATGTGAGCAACCGGTTATTATAAATAAGCCGTTACCGGTATTGTATACAAGCGCAGAATCATCGGGTACACAATCAGGATGCTGACAATAATTTTCTATATAATATCCAATAGCTTTACGCTGCTCAAACTCGTAATATGTGGGAATTTCACCCAGAAAAGTGATATGGGGAGTAATCTGTACCGGTTGTTGTGAAAGTGTCAACTTACATGTTTGCGCTAATAGTTCACTGGTAACGGGTATACCAATGCTTAAATCGTTTTCAAATCTTTCTTTAAAAATATGAGGATGGGCAATAATCTCAATGGGATGATTTATAAAATGCTCTCTAAAAAACTTGAGTCCTCCGGTATGGTCGTTATGCCCGTGGGATAGACAATATGGGTAATCTCCTTCAAATTTATATTCATCGCTATAGCATTACGGATGAAAACATCTGAATATCCTGTATCGAATAGTATTCGGGAATCTCCATCTTCTATGTAAAAACTGAGAGCAGGTTCACCCATGTAATAATTATCGATATAGGTATTGTTATCCACCAAAACAGTTAATTTCATAGGTTGTCTATTTTAGAAACTTATAAATATACTTATTTATTAAATCATGCTGTTGAGCAGTTCCGTTTTCGCCCATATTGCTATGGGTAATTCCTTGCAGTTTTATGATTTTGATGGGGTATTTTTGTTCTTCTTCTTCGGTTGGTAATACATTCGGGTCAGCATCGTAATCACAGCCTCTTAAAGTAAGTGTCAGGAATTTATGTGTTCTTGGAATAATCATCCTCCGGTGGTCTAAAGAAATAACTTTGCTTATCATATCCGGGTTATCAGTCGCAAATAACATCGCCATATCTCCACCGTTGGAATGACCGATCATGA
>DAMCDT010000037.1:0-17474 GCA_032058265.1 Tannerellaceae bacterium | reverse complement strand
ATAAAGATGAGAAAAAAAATAGAGCAACGAAAAAATGTAGTACTTGTGATGGGTCTGGAAAAAGTCCTTATAAAACATATGGTCCTGATTATACAGGTAAAGGAGATAATAATTATTATTATGGAAAATGTCCAATCTGTAAAGGAAGAGGTTACTCTTATTAATCTGAAATTTTGTAATATATATTTTAATTATTATTTAAGGAAAACAAAATTGTCTTACCTCTCATAAGCTATATTAGTTTATCAAATTATTATGCCATTATCCTTGATTATATCAATAATCCGAATTAACAGATCTTTTATGACTATTATATTATTAAAATCTTTGGTTGCTGATTTTTTCTTCATATCATAACTGTAATTTACTACATAACAAAGATCCGATGTTCCATATATTATTTTCTCCATTTTGATATAAACTTTATAATTACCGTTTTTAATTAAAAACTTGAACTATACGACTATATCCATAAGACTAGAATGCTCTAGTTATTAAAAGCCTGCAATCCCGATAAAATTGTAAACTTAAAGGGAAAAATCGCCGAGGAATATAGCTGTGGTGTTTCATATATTTGTTGGTAAGTAAAAAAGGATGTATTACGTATGAATTTGAAGTTATATAATTGTAGTATCGAAAAGAAGATAATGTTGCCTTATGTAGGTGGCATAAGTGCAGGTTTTACAAGTCCGGCGGACGATTATTTAGCGGAAAAAATTGATTTGAATGAGATATTAATCAAACATCCTTATTATACTTTCATAGCCCAAGCAGATGGCGATTGTCTGGAAGGAGCTAATATTTCGAATGGGGATTTAATCATAGTGGATAAATCATTAAAGCCAAAAGATGGAAATCTTGCAGTTTGTTTCATTGATGGGGATTTCACTTTAAAAAGGGTTTTATTTCAAAAAGATAATGTTTTTTTAGTGCCCGATCCATCTGATAAGAATAAACATAAATATAAGCCCATTATAGTAACTGAGGATAATAGGTTTATTATTTGGGGTATAGTAACTTATTCAATTAAATCACAACTTTAAGCACCGTCCATGTTTGAGAATGTTGATTATCGATCTAATCAGGTTGGTTTAGCTGATTGTAATAATTTCTATTGCAGTTGTGAAAGGGCATTCAGACCAGAATATAGAACTGCACCGGTAGGAGTATTAAGTAACAATGATGGATGCATCATTGCCCGTTCACAAGAGATAAAAGACATAGGTATCGAAATGGGAGTACCGTATTTCAAGGTAAAAAAATTAATACGTAAATACGGGGTGGTCCTGTTTAGCAGTAACTATGAACTTTACGGTGATATGTCTAACAGAGTAATGGCTTCGCTTGCGACGTATGTTCCTGAAACAGAAGTATACAGTATCGATGAATGTTTCCTCGATTATAGTGGCATGCAAAGATTTAATCTTAAAGAATACGGAGAGAAGATGGTAAAGGAGGTATCTTGGGGAACCGGAATACCTCTCTCTCTTGGAATTGCACCCACGAAAACCCTTGCAAAGCTCGCAAATAAATTTGCAAAAAGACATTCCGGTTATAAAGGAGCTTGCGTCATTGATTCACCTGAGAAACATATCAAAGCACTTCAATTAACTAAGGTTGGGGATATTTGGGGTGTTGGTAAAGAATATAAAGAAAAACTTAATAACTATGGGATAAAGACTGCTTATGACCTTGCAACCGCACCACGCCTATGGGTAAGGAAAAAATTAACTGTAGTAGGAGAAAGAATGTGGCATGAACTACGGGGATTCCCTTGTTATAATTTAGATAATCAACCACAACCAAAGAAATCAATAACAACAAGCCGGGCATTTGGAAAAATGGCTACGAATATTGAAGATATAAAAGAGGCTATTGCCACATTCTCATCTTTATGTGCTCAAAAACTTAGAATGCAAAATTCGTGCACAAGTACCATTCAAGTATTTATCCATACCAATAATTTTAATCCGAAATCTCCTCAATATGCTCAAAATATTATTGTTAAATTACCAGTTCCAACAAATGTGACGAACGAGATCATACATTATTCTGTTCTTGGAGTTGAAAAGATCTTTAAAGAAGGATATGAGTTTAAAAAAGGAGGTGTAACAATTATGGAGACCTCCCCGGCAGAAGAGGTACAGCAAAATGTATATGATACATCTGGTCCCTACCGTGAAAAACTTAAAAAAATAATGCCAATTTTAGACAAGTACAACAGTGGGTTTAACAAAAACCTATTAATAACAGCTAATCAGTTAGGTAAACATAATTGGAAAATGAAACAAGAACACCGCTCTCCTTGTTATACCACACGAATATCCGATTTACCAAGAATAAAATTATATTGAATGTGTTTCTTTAACTCATTTACAGTTGAAGCCAAGAAAGCGGCAAATAGATATAGACGTAATATGAACAAACAACTTGAATTGTTTGATGACAAACGTTTTGTTTTACCGGCGTATGCACATCCTGGCACTATCATCATAAGCCTGTCGAAAGAACCTCATATCATGGAGTGGGGGTTAATCCCGTCAACAGTGAAGAAATCTGACATGGAAAGGTATCGTAAAGGAAATTGGTTTGTCAATGCCAGGGCAGAAGATTTATTCCATACATGGCCTTATAAGATGCTCATTCATAAGAAGCGTTGTATTATACCAAGCACCGGGTTTTATGAATATCATTATGATGAAGTTAATGGTAAACCTGTATCAAGTGTTTACTATATTCAGGTTAAAGATGAAGAAATATTCTCGATAGGAGGATTGTATGATACCTGGATTAATACCGAAACTGGAGAGGTACATGAAACCTATACTATGATCACAACAGAAGCCAATGAGCTAATGAAGTGGATTCATAACGGCGGAAAGAATCCTTTCAGGATGCCATTTATGATTCCCAAAAAATTAGAAGAAAGATGGCTGGAACAGCAACTAACTGATGAAGAAATAGCACAATTAATGACTCCTTTTGATAAGGATAAGATGATAGCGTATGAGGTCAATAAAGATGAATTTCAAAGAGGTGGAAAGAATCCGCATAATCCGGATATAATTAAACCCAAGAATTAGAAAATTTTGTATTCAATTGTGATTGTTGCTTTATCTGGAGAAATGTCCTTGAAACATATAGTTTTATATTCTAACATTTGGGCATGACAATTAAGAGACATATTCTCATAAATATAATTCAGAACTTCATAAACATCTTCAGGCATATCGATATTGAAAACAACATATCCATGTCTATTCGTAAAGGAATTACATAAATAGGCATCATCATCTTTTAAGTACTTACATAACAACGTATAACCATGCACTTCATTGATTTGTTGTATTCCTATAGTTTTTAAATCCTCTGCACTTATTATGTTTTCAGCTATTTTCATATAAGATCCGAAAGGTATATATTATCCATCGATTTTAAATTTACAATATAACTCATTAACATACCAAAAACCGCCCTACCCATCACAGGCAAGACGGTCTTACACTAACCTAAATTCAAATACCATGAAAAAGAAAAAACTATTTACTTTTAGTATTAAAAAAAAACCTAAACAATATTACCATAAGACCTAAGCCAACTATTATTCCTATTATCCAGGCTAAAAGATTATTATTGATTATACGGCTATCGGACTCTTTAGAATCAACAACAACAGATTTATCCGTTATATCTTCAGTATAATTATTCTTTAATGTGATAGTATCGGCAATGACTATTTGCGAAGCCTGGGATATTTCTTCTTTATTTATAGATATAAACTCAATATCTGCCGTTTTATATTGTAATCCTATACTGTCCGGTTTTGACCATAAAACAATATGTCCAGATAGATCCCGTGTGATCTTTTGCTGTATGGAGTCGGCGATTTCAATACTTGTAAGCATGGAGAGTAAATATTCCTCTGAATAAAGGCTCCGGATATCGTTATGTGATTCCAAGTGTTGTTTTGTTTTACATCCGGTAAAACAAATACAAATGAGCAATATTAACTTGGTATGCTTCATAAACCGAGGGCCTTCACATGGTTTTCCACCATCTTAATTATCTTGTGAATAAGATCAACATAACCATCTCCGGTAGCATACTTCCAACCGGTATCATCCATTAAACGAATGGCAAACTCCCTGGGATCATCGCGATATGGCCAAGCATCAGCATAACCTGATTTTCTAAAAAGGGCCTGGTGGTCATATAAACACTCTTCGATCGACCGGTATTGACGAAACAGCCGTTTTACAATGTATCTGTATTTAGTTCCATGAGGAGTTATAGAGATCACTTCTTCCGGAGGATTAAACTTTACGTTCGGTGTAGAAAATATCTCCTTTGTCTGGATCAGTTTAGTTGGCCCTGTCCAGGAACTACCTTTTGTTATACCAAAAAGATTGTAGCCGGCAGGATCGCCTATCTTCCAACCTTTCTCCAGAGCTGCCTGAGCCGTCTCAAAAATAGGATGAATCGATTCATTCGGTTTTTCATCATATAGCCTCTTTGCTGCAGGATATATCCGCTTAACAAAATCTAATTGTTCATTTTTTGTTGCCATACCGGTTACATTTGATTTTTATTATTTGGGTTTGCTTTCTCTTCCGGGAGAAGTATATCTTTAAGGTCGGTATTAAAATGACGTTCCGCTTTATTTACCATCACCCTTTGGAGGGCACGGGCCATTGGTTTGGAGTTCTCGCTACTCCAGTTCTCCAGCACACTCCAACCCTGGTAAAAAAGAAAAATACCCACTATTGTACGAACGGCGAAATTGTCATTTCCTTTAAGAATCTCTTTATCTACATAATTAGCCAATATGATAGCGAGTAAGGCGATGATCATCGTAAACATGATCCGGAACTTGTATTCACTTTTAAATTTTCCATCTGCTTTTTCCGGATGTTTTTTATGTATCCTTTTTCCTAATTGATACGCAGCCCAGATATCCATAATAGTTGCAATAAAACACGGCACAAAAAACACTATAGAGGATTCGAAAGCCACTATTAAACCTCCCAATATGCTGGTAATATATTGCAGAAACTTGCTTTTTAATGTCGTGAAGAAGGGATCTATACTATACATAATTCATACACGTTCAATTAATGATGTAAAGAAACCCCTCTTCCAACCGGTATAAAAGGACAAATACAATCAGCTATTTGCCTTTTACATTGAATGAATCGTACCCCTCACGATTAAAAAGAATTGTCCAGCCAATACTGGAGAGCTCCTTCGTAACAAATGGGGTGAATGTATGGTTATTGGATAAATTCTTTAGCCACGGATGAGCCTTTTGCTCCTGGATCATTCTCTTTCTAATCTCCGTAATATATCCAAGACACTCCTCAGATACCACGAGTTGCTCCATCAGATCTCCTGAGAATTCTTTCAGTCTGTAGGCCACAGTTACGGCTAACCTGGCAGAATCAAACATCCGGTTACTATTATCAGTTAAACAGTCAATTTCTCCATAATCAATGAAGAGATAGAACCCCGGGAGGTTATTAACATAGCCTGAAACAGCTTCAAAATTTGGTCCGAACACATAATCCAGGCATTTTATAGCCAAATCATCCTGTCGCCGGTGAACTTTATCCAATAGCGCGGCATAACCGGCATTCTCACTTCTTCCTTTATTAAAGAGTTTTAGAATACTTTCCTTTTCCACGAATCGGGCGAAAAACAGGAATAGATCCGTTAAAAATGATTGGTTCATATTATCTGCTTTATTTGTTTTATTGTAAGGCCTGTTTTATTAGATATTTCAAGCAGGTCAATATCTGCATCGTTCATTGCTTTAATGCTTTCGATAAGTTTTTTCCGAAGGAGTGAAAGATATTTTATTACTGGTAATTGCTCGATTACCTGAACATCACCTAAACCATCTGTGGAAAGATTATAAAGGCTCTCTGACATACCGATCGTAATTTTAGTTTTATTATCTTCCAATGCTTTACCCCTTAAAATGCTAAAGCCGGTACAACTAAAAAGATAATTGGTGAAAGAAAGAAAATTAAGAAATACAGCCTGCAGCTGGATGGGATCCAAATCTTTTAACTCACCGGCAAACTTATGGGCTTCTTCAGAAACATATCTTTTGGGATAATATAAAATGGCTGCCAAAAGTGGAAGCTTATCCGGACTACCACCAAGCAGTTCATAAGCCTCAATAAATTGGATAGCCGTAAGTGAACACGTAAGGGTGTCGAAGCCGGTATGTATTGTGTATGCCTTATATACTTTATCAAATAAACGGCCTTTTATACTTATCTCCGGAACAAGTTGTGCCAGGAAAGAACTGTTAATATTTTGGGGATCCTTAAAAATGAAGTCTATCTGACGGGATATTATGTATAGATTTTCACAAGCTGTCTCATCCTGGAGCTTCCCCGGATCCAGGCCGAGATACCGGCAAACATACATAAGGTGTAGTTGCCGGTAGGATATTTTACCTACAGCGTAATCCGTTAACAGACTACAGAGATATAAATATAGATCCGGTGAGAGAAGTTCCCACCTATTTGGGATCTCAACCATCTTTTTAGGATGAATGATTTTAATAGTCGGTAGGTTCATGCCATTAGAAATTCTTTATCTTCCGGTCTGTTGACCGAAGTGCCTGATTCAATATTATCTCCGGATGACTCACTAAGAGCCGTATCGATTGCTTTAATGGTATCCATAGCCTTTGTTATTAGAGAAGCGGACAATTCCTTCATCACGGAATGTTCGTTGACACCATTTCTTACAGCTTTTTGTTCAATAAAAAGACTCCGGATCGTTGCCGGGAGCTCCACTATATCAAACCTGGTAACTGCAATAGCCACCACCATCTGGGCCAATGCCCTCATAAGTTTCTTTTCAAGAAATTCTCTCCTCGTTTTAATTCTCTCAAAATAATCGGCAAATGACTCATCCAGCACTTCTTCCTGGATATAAATTGTCCGGAAGAAAAACAGGTAGGACATATCAATACCATACAAGGAATTAAAGTCACCGGTAGTTTTAATTTGAAGTTTTTCTTTTGATCTAAAATAGCTGGTTTTTTGCCATTCATCTTTATATTTTTCACCTGACTCCAGCTCCTGAAAAATGGAGTCCATTGCATTAAAATAATTATCAATATAGTGTCTCTCCATAGCTTCCCTCTCACTTTTATATACTTCTGTTTCTTTTCCGGAGAGGCGGCGAGCAATAATTTCAAAAATACTTGCTTTATGAAGAGTAAGGTTGCCAATGGCAGAAAGTAAATAATTCCGGATATCGGAGTCTATATCATTCTGGATCTGGATAAAAATGTCAGGAGTAATGACATTCTTTATTTGCTTAATCGCGCTGTTTGCAGAGCTATTCAGTTCCGATAACTTTGTGTCTGAAGGAACACCAGGAACAAACTCCTGAAGGGTGGCAAGATCCAGGAATATGTCTTTTAATATATTCATGATTGTTGATTATTAAGTCTGTCTTTGGATGATACTTCTTCCTGACGGGTTGGAGTTTCCCGGTAATAGCCTATCCGGAAACCTTCGGCATAGAGATCCGGGAAATTCAATTTTATGGCATTATTAAATGGCTCAGAGCATTTTTCATCATCCGGAGTCAGCGACATGAGATAAAGAAGGTAATTATAATAAACATCGGCTCCGGATTTAGAAATCACTCCATCTTTACTGATTCCGGATATAGAGGCATCCATACCTACGGACCCGAGTAGTACTTCATTGATGTGTTTGTCGTATTCAATAAGTGAGCTGATATATTCTTTGTACTTGAGATCGATCGTTTCAATCTTCCACCGTTCCTCTTCTTTATCCTGGCCGGTCTTAAAAGAAAGGGTTGAGAATGCTTTTCCCTGATTGTTTTTTCCGGATAAATATTGAGATAACCTACGGAGCTCTTCTTTCATGTAAAGAACTATAATCGATTCCTTGTATTCGGTACCGATCTCTATATCGTTATATTTAAAAGGCACTTTGTTTTCTTTCTTCCTTACTTTATTTTCGTCGCAAAGTGTCTTTATCTGTTTTCTCTTAGACTCTACCCATGCAGCAGGAATAACAACGTGTATCTTGGCAGCCAGGCTATTGTTAAGAAATGAGTCGATATATTCCGGCAGTTCATTAGAGGTCTTTAAATGTGTTTTGACTCCTTCATGCGTTTCATTTTCACCGTAATGCTCACCTACCGAACTCTCCCGGTGATGCGATATAGCAGCAAAGTTATAGTTATCAAATTCATACTCCCTGAAGAGTGGATATACCTTAAACTTTGCGGCACCATAGTTCCAGTTTCCTACCACTACAAATCTGAAATCGTTATACAAGACGATATCACTTGCCACGTCCTGTTTTGTAGTTGCCAGCCTGCAATGCTTATTCTCCATTAACTCCAGACCGGCAACCGGTAGACGTCCGATAGCCTTACCCCGTGATATACGGTTCTTAACAAAGTAGTCCCTAAAGGTATAGTACCGTTTAATCAGGGCCATCCCGAAATCCGTATGAGACATCTCCATCCCATTCTTTAGCCAACCCTCGAGCCAGGATTGAATATGTTTTTGTTCGGTCCAATGTCGTTCTATCTTACCATCCTCTATCTTCTTGATATAGATATGTGGCCCTTTGCCATAAAGCATATTGATCTGCTTACCGATAAGCCTGGGAAGTAATCGGTTGTTCTTAATATCCTTTTCAATCCTCTCGCATTTACGGTTGTCGGTACCACGTGCATAGATATGATACCCATCTACGTTTAGCCAGCGGGTTTGAAGGATATTGCGGTTGTATCCGGTCATCACACTATCCTCCGGGTCCACACCGATCCGCATAGTGGGATCCGTTCCTACCTGGAAGGAAATTGCATTGTTATCATCCAGGTAACAACCCATATTACCCAGCGTTTTAAAATCATTCATAGCCATTCTACTTTATGAAGTTTAAATCCATCCTGTGGGAAACCGATAAAACGGATCAGGATCCTGTAACAGGCTTTAGGATCGCCATCTTGATCAGTAAAGAGCAAGTAGTTATCAGAGCTTACCTCGAACCTGTCCCTGGGTAGCTGTGGGCGGTACTTGCAACCAGCCTTTGTTATGAGCCTGGAAGAGGCAACCCCTCTGGCCCTGGAGTATGGAAAGAATGCGATCGTAAAACAACCATCGGGCAGCTTAGATATCTCCTTTGCCCACTGCAATGCATGAATTCCATTTATCGTTTCCATTACTGCGAAAGTATTTGTGAAGATTGTGACATTAAAGGACAGAGGGGGTTGGCCTGTCATATTTCCCGAATCTATCGGGCGTGCAACTCAGTATGTAAACTCAGCGTGTCGTGTTGATTTGAAAGAATTAAAAAAAATGCTTTTTTTCTGGGCCGCCCGGCAAAACTGAAAATCAAATAATTGCTTTTCATATCAATGTCATTTGATTTAATTATTTAGATAGCTGTACTATTTTTTGTTTCGTTTCCGGTTTATTATTGCAGTATATTGTCGGGTAGATCATCCGGGATTGAACTAAATTCATTCGGCATCTTTTCATAATACAGACCATGCAAAAGATAAATAAGTGCAGACGGTAACTGTGTGGTAAGTCCGGCCTGATATTTTAAAGGAACTTTTTTCTCGCTTGTCTTATCCAGTTCTATTTTGCCGTCCACATTTTTACGGGGTGACAACATAATGGAGCTGCAAAGGTTTGGACATTCATTTTCATCTATGCGTATAACAGGTAAGGCATTAGACATTTCGCCAAAAAGAAGTGCAAGGAGTTTGAATTGTTGCCAATGGTAAACAGTGCTTTGTCCCTCATTCATCAGTTCAACTGAAAAGCCATAACTCTCAAGCTCTCTTTTCAGTATTCTTGCATCTGTTGTAATCTGCTGATAGTCTTCTTTTTTTTTATTTGCGGCCCGGTCATAATAGAGTTTAATACTTTTGTTCTTTGCGTCAGTTCCATAAAACTCGAAAAAATCTTTAGCAAGTTCCGGCTGTTGTTGTGGCACATAATGAGTGAACTCTTTTAGTATCCTTAGCTCAGTTCCCTCCTTTCGTTCCTGTGCCACAACGAGGCTGGAGAAGTTACCCGGATCATAACCAATAAACAGTTCTTCCTGGGGGCTGTAGTATTTCTGGTAAAATGCAGTCAATCGGAAGTGTTCTTTTAAATCCATCCGCATTATACTGGCATACTTGTAACTATCTGTAAATTGGTGTTTTTTGGGATTGAAGTTAACAAAAAACCGGTTTACAACGGCCTTTTTCCTTATAGCACAAATGGCCGTTAAAAACTCATCCACATCAAGCGAATCAAGCTGTGTTTTAAAAAACTTAGGCCCGAGGATATCTTTATTTACAAAACTACTTGCCCGGATGTAATACGTGGCATTTCTGCGCATATCTGCCAGACGTGGCTGCCATAGATAAACCGTCCTCTTTTCCTTTTCAATATCGAGCCGGAGCTTCTCCAGGATTAAAGGGTTCTTTTCTTCCTTAACCAGCAATTCAGCTTCATATATTTTTGTAAAGGCTTTATTTAAATGGAATGCGACCGTTGCAATCTCCTCAATAAGATCAGCGTTTACATTGTTCTCATATTCTTCAAACCAATTGTCCTCTCCCAGATCCACACGTGCCGTATCACTAACGCCGGTTATACCCTGGTAATATTGACTCTGCCTAATCTCTGCAGAAGATCCTCGAAGTGATGGAAAAAGCCGGGTTTTAAGTTTCTCTCCTTTCTGGTGTTTCATTTCTTCAATGAAAGCATGCACTCCGGATCGACCGGCTACAGATTCCGGTTGATCAGATGAAACAAGCTGAAGATGGAAACCATTACGGAACAGGATACTATGTTTTGGAAATGCCACGGGATAGCGTGGGCGCAGGAAATGTGACGGAATTTTACTTTCTCCTACTATGTAATCAATTCCATACTCCAGCATTGTTCGTTTACCCCCGGCAATCGGACGGCTGAAGTACGCCTGTATGTTAGGCCATATATTAGTGAACAGGGCAGTATATGTTTTATGAACCAGGAAGGCAAGCTCTCCGGGCATTTCGTTTGCAACTTTAATGATGCGTGGACCAAATACACCTTCAGTCTTACCACCAGCACGTGCAACTTCCGTTATTTGTGTATTGGCATCCACTACATTGGCCCGGATTTGCATCAAGTTCATATAGTAAGACTCAAATCGATTTGTCTGGAACTGATCATTCATCTGTTTTCTCTTCTATTATTTCGGCATCCTCTATATCTGCATCACGCAGGAGTCGTTGTTTTTCTTCCCTCTCAATTGGCAGACCTTCAATAAGATTAATATAAAAGCCTTCATTACTTTTCCTTGCTATTTCTTTAAGGCTCCTTTTTTGCATTCCGAGTTGTTCAAGGGATATATCATTTGAGATTAGGAATACGGGAGCCCATGAACTTTCTTTCTCTGCGGCTTCAGAGGCACGGACTCGACATTCATGTGCTGCATCAAAACAGGCTTTAGCTGTTTTATATTCATCAGCTGCAACGGCCAGCTTTGCCAGGTCTTCATATTTATCGGCATAATCTGTCTCCCATACTTTTACGGCCACATTATTATCCATATTGAAGTAAGTAATTGCCGAATATATCCGGGCCTTACAAGTACGGATATTCACACTTTTACCTTGCTGTGCTATTATCCGGGATTGTAGTTTACGGGCAGCACGGGTAATGTTTCTCTCATATTCGTATATTTCGGCAGCCCATTGTAGTTGACGGAGAAACTCCTGTACTTCTTCAGGGATAGCTCTGGTCTCACCGGTCTTTAAAAAGTGGTCAACAATATCAGGATGCAGCTTCTCAAGAGTTTCTAAATAATTCATAATCCAAACATTTCATTTTTCATATCCCTGATCAAACGCTGTTTAGAACGGGTGGCTAATGTCTCAATGGAATCAATGTCACCCCGTTCTGCTTGTTTTGCAAGTTCAGCATCCACATTCCATTCTCCTATGGCATGGCCATTCATATACGCTTCATGATATTCATCACCCGGAGTAAGAAGTCTAAGAATCAGATCTGCTCTTTCATGTCCTTTAATCCCGAGTAGATCTGCGATTCGTTCGGCACTGTAACCCAGTGCACCGAACGTCCGGATCTTTGATGAATAATCAATTTGCATGTAGGAGTGTTAGCGTTTCGCCTTCCGACAGGGTAATACCGTCCCGGATAAGTTGTACCGGTTGGTTTTTAAAGAGCGACATATACCGGCGAACAGTCGCATCGGTATATCGTGGTGAAAGTTCCATCGCATAACAAATTCGATCTATTTGCTGGCATGCCATTATGGTGGATCCGGAACCGGAGAAAAAATCTATTACAATTGACCTGGGTGCAGAACTATTCATAATCGGATAAGCAATCAGTGCAATAGGCTTCATGGTTGGATGGATCCCGTTACGTTGTGGTTTGTCAAAGTTCCAGACAGTAGTCTGTTTCCGGTCGGAATACCAGGTGTGAGCTGCTCCCGGTTTCCAGCCATAGATCACAGGTTCATGTTGCCATTGGTAATCCTGGCGTCCCATGCAAAAGGTATTCTTAACCCATATGCAACACTGAGCCAATTTAAAACCGGCTTGCTTAAATGCTAAACGGAAATTACCCCCTTCCGAATCCGCATGGAAGATATATGCTGGTGCTCCTTCTTTTAACACATTAAACATATTAGTAAATGCCTGTCGTAGAAAAATAAGAAACCGGTCATTCTCCATTGAATCGTTTTCAATTGTCAGCTGTTCTTCTGTCTCTCCCTGATATGAGACATTGTATGGAGGATCGGTTGTACACATATCTGCTTTTCTTCCATTCATTAGTATTTTTATTGATCTACTTTCCAGGCTATCTCCACACATAAGCCGGTTATCACCCAGTAACCAAATATCTCCCGGACGGGTTATACAATTATTTTCTTCAGGGAGACATAGATCTTCGGTGTCTTCCCTTATCTCCTCCGGATCATCAGAAGAGAAAAGTTTATCACTACTATCCACCTGGTCAAATACAACGGCATCAAATGATAAATTAAACCGGTCGATGGTATCTGAATCGATTCCATATTTTTGGAAAAGGAGTGTATCGGGATTTTTCTCAGCAAACTCAGAATTATAGGCTGCTATTTCTTCTACTGCCTCTTTTTTTGTTTCAGCATGGATGGGCTCATAGGGAATCTCCGGTATAAAAAATCCTGCCTTTCGGAGTGCGATTAAGGCTTTTCTTCGTTGATGTGCATCAATGATCCATAGATTACCTTGTGGATCCTTCCATGCTTTGAAGGCATATTTAAATCCACGGCTAAGTATAAGCATCTGAAGCTTATTTAGTTTATCTGGATCAGAAATTTTAAAGTCTTCCTGCAGCTCCCGGAATGAGTCAAGTGGTGCAGTAGGTAAATTACCTAAATTATAGATTGTTACTTCTTTATTCATCTTTCAAAATACTTTCAAAAATTACTTTCAATTCCTGGTGTTTCTCCAGGTTTAACTTATCACTATCACGCCGATCGGCACGTGTCTCTCCTTTGAGGTAAGATCGATATCGTTTGATGTTGTTACTGCAGGCGGCATATTTTTTGAGGAATGCTTCCGGATCTTTTCGTCGTAACTCTTCTAATTTGAATCTTTCGGAATAGTGTTTTAAAAGCGGATGTTTATATTTCCACTTACCGGTGTTATTATACAACTCCAGTTCTTCAAAACAAAGAAGGTTCCGGATCCTTGTCTCAGCCAATTTAATAACTGCCGTATCTGTTGGCTTCTCATCGAGCTCAGTATCCAGAACCTTCATCTGGCGGTACGTATTAATACGATCGTTATAGATAAGGGTTGCTATTTGAACATTCTTGTCTAATATATTGCTCCAATCAATGTTTGGATATTCTTCCTCTTTTTGGAGCGAATGACTTATTCGCTTTTTTTTTCTTCCTCCAGTAGATCCTGGGTTTCCTCCAGCTCTTCGAGAGTGTTAGCCAGCTCCTCTTTAGTCTCTTTGAGTTCTTCCTTTACTTCGTCGAGTTGCTCCTTTGTTTTATCATCTGTACCGGCTACAGTTCCGGATTTATCTTTTACGTTATCATTCCCGGACTTTGCATCAACATCTTGTCCGGTACTTCCTTTTTTAGATGACTTTCCGGTAACAGTTTTTTTCTTTTGACCGGCTGCCGTTTTTGCTTTGGTTGAATTTCCATTCTTTTTTCTTTTAGGAGTTGAGTTTTTCACGTTGCCACGACGATTGAGCCTTATTTCTTCAACCGTTGTGGTATCAAGTAATGCATTTAGAATCCTCTCTCCATATCGTTCAGGACTGAGAATAGGAGATTTTAACAAGTCACAATCGGGAGCTATTTTTTTAAGTAGTTCCAGGTCTTTCTTTGCATGTGACGGGTGCAAAAGCTCCCGGAGGAGCTTTGCTTTTTCTTTAAAATTATAAATCATACTCTATATGTGGATTATGCGGTTTGTACTCTGGAACCCTGGATTTCAACCAGTGTGGTTGGATCAAGAACACGAAAGGCAATTTGACTTCCGGTACGTGCTGTCCAGGTAGCTCCATCTTCCAAAACGAACGGGCCTCCGTCGGCGATCGTAGCCGCTTTTGTTGAGCCGGTTCCTATAAGAGTGATCACTCTTCCCTTATCTGTGTTGGTAAGTCCGGAGACGGCAGATATTGCGTAAGTTGCAGATGAGCCATCCGGGATCCTGTAGGAACTATCATTTGCTGCAATATTGAGCGTCGTTGCACCGGCGGTATGTGTAGCAGGATTACCAGTAATAATTTCACCAATATATTTATTGTATTGTTTGATAGACTTACTTTCAAATGTAAATGTAACCGAACGGTTCTCTTTATCATTTTTTAAATTGTATGACTTTAAAACCATAGGTTTACAAGGATTACCAATAATATATTTATTAGGAGATTCACACTCCTG
This sequence comes from Tannerellaceae bacterium, assembly GCA_032058265.1. GTDB lineage: Bacteria > Bacteroidota > Bacteroidia > Bacteroidales > Tannerellaceae > DFXE01. Next base: position 2,502 of record DAMCDT010000037.1, on the reverse strand, counting down.
GAAGATTATAATAAACTTTAGCCCGGCTTTCTTCTCTATAAAATTAAGAAGCTGATCACGTACTCCACCCATAATGATAGTAAAGGTGTTAGTGCCGGCTATAGTAAGATCTCCCCTTTCTCCGGAAGAAGTGTAAGTTGGTATATCATGTGCCTCAAAATAATGCATAAGCTCCCCTGAAAGAAGCGGAAGAGTACCGACCTCTCGATTGGCATTTGGAGCCGGGTATGATCTTGATTCATCTAACTGAGAGGTTTCAACCAGCCATACTTTATAGGCAATAGCTTCACCGGCTACTTCAGAGTCGGGTACATCCTTTATATTTCCTATAGCCATCATAGAAGAAAAGGTTGTTCCAATTATTATCTCCGTGGATGTTTTAGCATCTTCCGGAGATGTAAGAGCGGATACTGTTGCTACCGATGCAAAAAGAAGCATAATGCAGCAAAAGAATCTTATCTGTAATGCCCTCCGTGCCTTAAAAGCTCGTTTTTGGGCCGATATCATTGAACGAATTTGTTTCTTAGACATTGTGTTTTACTTTTTTAAAGTGTGACAAAGGAGCCGGGCCGGAACCCGGACTCCTGGGATTATATATACAAGTAGTAAAGGGGGTTATCGTGCACCCGGTATATTGGGTTGTAACTCTTTATTGATTGTACGAACACCACCAACACAGCGTTCCAATTCCTGGAACTTACCATCCTTATTTAAAGTAACCATGATGTAGTCTCCTTTCTCTGTGGGATTATAAGCTTCTGTAAGAGTTTCAAATTTCCCTGATTTAGCAATAGTCGTTGCATTGGTTTTACCTCCACATTCAATTATATAGACAATACCTTTTTTTGCACCGGTGATATCTGTAAGTGCTGTAGCAGCTGTATTATCCGGAGTCATAAACCAGAACTGATTACCGGCTGTGATTGTAGCCTTTTTATCCTCCAGGACTGTCGCCGGTTTATTACAGAATACACGTTGCAGACTGTAATTGTTTTCAACCAGTTTAGCCAGTGTTGAGAAATGTTTTCCAATAAATGTAGCAGTAAACCCTTCTTTCCATGTTGACCAGGCCATCACTTGTTCCATGAATTCCTGTAGCTTAAATGCCAACATTTCTCCAGGGACGAATTCAAGACATTGCAAGTTGCCCGGTTCCTGAATCAAAATAAGTTTGCTTTGTCCCATATTTGGGATCCACTTAATCTGAGTAGTGCTATCTGGTAAAACGTTTGCATAACCCATTGGCCCCGTAAAGTCGATATCCTTACCATATTTGGCACGGCAGTTGGCTATCCACCAGTCGCGATGGTTTTTATTCAGATAAATTGCAAAGCCATCGAGATCCAGATCTTCATCCAGCGATTTCTTTACATCTTTAACGAATTCCTGGACAGACTCAAGGAACGTTGTTTCTGTGTAATCATTGTATGCCGTGTCGGAGTGGGGGAGAAGAGTGTTCTCGTGCATATAACGAACCAGAGTATAGATCAAACCGGAGGAAGTATTTAAATAACTTCCCGGAATACCTTTTTCGGGTTTAATGTAACAGCCACGGATCCTGCGACGGTTCTGTTCTGTTACAAGCTGAGTATAGATCTGCAGTAGCTGCCATTCAATCATACCCCATTTAATTGGATCGGATCCATCTGTATTAAGATATCCAATATACTTGCGTTCCAATTCTTTTAGTGGGCCAAACTTTATTTTTGCCATTGAGTCGTCAACATAACCCAGCTCCGGTTGTAACTCCATGTCTCCTTTCCAAACTTCTCCAGTCTGATATGCCTGGGATATTTCAGAGAAGAAAGCATTGGTCATCAGTTCACGGTCTTGGATACCATAACGGCGCGGGAAGAGATCATAAACATTTTGAAGTGTAATGATTCTGGCTATAAGTGCATCCTGACGAAGGATTACAAATTGGTCACCTAAACCTGCATCTTTTAGATTGGTAAAGTCATTTGTGAACCCGGAATTAAGTTTGACAGGATCCAGGAGTTTTTGACTTTGTAGAAAATGATAACGGGCTGCCAATGATTTTCCAAAATTTTTAACTTCCGCCTGATAAGCCTTATCATCTACATCTTCATCCGGTTGGTTTAAATCCGCATACGCTGGATTATGTGCAATACGGTTCCAGCGTTTATTCATATCAAACAGTGAATGCTCAATTCCAAATAGGTGAGCCTCTGTAGTTCCTACTCCATGCACGGTAATTTTCTTTTCAATTGTTGTTGTTGGTTTGTCTTCAGTAGCATTCGGTACAAGCTTTTCTAAAGTTTGACGGAGTTCTTTGTTCTCTTTTGTTGTATCATTAAGAGACTGAACCACATTATTTATACCTTCGAGAAGATTCGGTTGTGAAGAAGCATTCTCCGGTTTTTTTTCATCTTCAGTATTTCCGCTACCGGTATTTTCTCCGCCTTCATTTTGGGGACTTTTATCCGAATTTAGTGCTCCATTAATAAGGTCAAGGGCCTGGCTTCTTTCGGTTTCCAGTTG
>DAMCDT010000036.1:16428-17512 GCA_032058265.1 Tannerellaceae bacterium | reverse complement strand
ACTGTTTGTGATGTTTCAAAAGCTGGTAAAATGAATAAATGTTACAGCGTATGGCTCAAGATAATGGATTCGGAATCTTTCTATAGCGATCCGGATAATGATATGTTCGTCGAAGACATTCAATACAAAGATCCTAAAACGAACCAGACACAAAATGCAGGAGTCGTATTTGCATTTCGCAGAGGTCTTGTTTTAAATTCAGAAATTCCTGCCGTAGATCCGGAAGTGGTCGATGTCGATGTGCGTGATTTCTCTATCGTTTTGGATAAAGCGCCTGTATTATTGCAGGTATGATGAAACCCCGGTTTACACGGAGTAAACCCCTATAAAGGAAATGGAAATATAAATAAAAGAAAATAAAGAAAATTATATAAAAGAAAAATCTGCCGATTGCTTTAATTCTCCCTATAAAAAAATACTGTGATCTCCTTTCTAAAACATCGTAATGTCTTAAAAAAGAGATCACAATGTTTTATATAAAAGTACACCGTGTCTTGAAATGGCCATTGTAATGAATATCCATATTCGCATTATAGTCACCAAAACCCTAATTAAAGCAACCAAAACCCTCATTATGGTAACCAAAACCCTCGTTAAAGTAACTATAATTCCCGTTTTGGAGGAGTTAATTCCATTTTTAGGGAGTTAATGCTACAAAAACCCCTACAAAAGGAAAAGGAAATATAAAAGGAAAGAAAAGAAAGAAAAAATTAAAATAAAAAAGAAAAGGCCTTTTCCTGAAAAATTATTTGGTTATTTTTTTGTTTTACGTGCCTTGTTTGAACAAGTGACGTACGTCATTTGAAGAAAACAAGTTATAGGCTCTTCTTGTGGATATTCTTTTTTAATTCGGGGATTGTGAGGTATGGAGAAAAGAGTTACCTTTGTGGCAATTTTTTTAGAAGATTAGAGAAAAATGGGTATGAACAAGAAATTTGCTGAGTATTCGAAATTTGACTTATCGAGCATCAACAAAGAAATGTTGAAGAAGTGGCAAGACGGTGATTTCTTTCACAAGAGTCTTGAAATACGCGAAGGCGCTCCCTCATTCGTATTCTACGAAGGGCCTCCTTCTGCTAATGGC
>DAMCDT010000036.1:0-16418 GCA_032058265.1 Tannerellaceae bacterium | reverse complement strand
CTGGTATTCACCATGTGATTGCCCGTTCGATCAAGGATATTTTCTGCCGCTACAAGACCATGAAAGGATATTTAGTCAACCGGAAAGCGGGTTGGGATACACATGGCCTTCCTGTTGAATTGGGTGTTGAAAAGGAATTGGGTATTACCAAGGAGGACATCGGCAAAAAGATTTCGGTAGCTGACTACAATGCTGCTTGTAAAAAAGCAGTAATGAAATATACAAAAGAATGGGAAGACCTGACCGATATGATGGGCTATTGGGTGGATATGGAGCATCCGTATATCACTTACGATAACCATTATATCGAAACATTGTGGTGGCTTTTAAAACAGCTTTACCAAAAAGGTTTGTTGTACAAAGGATACACTATCCAACCGTATTCTCCGGCGGCAGGAACAGGGCTTAGTACCCATGAGTTAAACCAGCCGGGTACTTACCGCGACGTTAAAGATACCACTTGTACGGCTCAATTCAAGATATTAACGCCCAAACCGGAAATGACCGGGCATGGCGATGCTTTCTTCCTGGCGTGGACAACAACTCCATGGACATTGCCATCCAACACGGCGTTGACTGTCGGACCGAATATCACCTATGTGGCGGTGCAGACATACAATCCATATACCGGTTTTCCGATCACAGTCGTTTTAGCTAAGGACCTGGTACCGGCATATTTTAATCCGAAAGCGGTTGATGTGGAATTAGCTGATTTTAAGCAAGGAGACAAGTTGATCCCATTCAAAGTAGTAGGAGAGTGGAAAGGTTCGGAACTGACTGAAATAAAATATGAGCAACTGATTCCCTGGGTGTATCCGGGTGAAGGTGCTTTTCGCGTTATACCAGGAGATTTTGTTACGACGGAAGAGGGTACAGGTATCGTTCATACGGCTCCGACCTTTGGTGCTGATGATGATAAAGTTGGTAAGGCCAATGGTGTCCCTCCTCTAATGCTGATCGATAAAGAAGGCAATAAACGGCCTATGGTTGATTTGACAGGTAAATTTTATCTGTTGGAAGACCTCGACCCTGAATTTGTACAAGAACATATGAACGCCGCAGACTATGATCCGTTTGCCGGGCGTTATGTGAAAAACGACTATGACCCGGAGCTTGACAGTACAGACGAAACGCTTGATGTGAGTATCTGTATGATGTTAAAGGCACAAAACCGTGTATTCCGCATTGAAAAGCAAGTGCACAATTATCCGCATTGCTGGCGTACTGACAAGCCGATATTATATTATCCGCTGGATAGTTGGTTTATACGCACAACAGCTTACCGTGACCGTTTGATTGAATTGAATAACACCATTAACTGGAAACCTCAAAGCACCGGAAGCGGACGTTTTGGTAAATGGCTTGAAAACCTGCAAGACTGGAACTTAAGCCGTAGCCGTTATTGGGGTACTCCATTGCCTATCTGGCGTACTGAAGAAGGAGACGAAGAAATCTGTATCGGTTCGGTTGAAGAGCTATATAAAGAAATAGAAAAGTCTGTGGAAGCCGGGTTAATGGAAGAAAATCCGTATGTTGATTTTAACCCCGGCACATATTCACAAGAGAATTATGATAAAATAGACCTGCATCGCCCGTATGTGGATGATATCATATTGGTTTCCAAAAGTGGTAAACCCATGAAACGCGAAGCCGATTTGATCGATGTATGGTTTGATTCGGGCGCCATGCCTTATGCGCAGATACATTATCCGTTCGAAAATAAAGATTTACTCGATAACGGTGTTGTATTTCCGGCTGACTTTATTGCGGAAGGTGTAGACCAAACCCGTGGATGGTTCTTTACACTTCACGCTATATCTACGATGGTGTTCGACAGTATCTCCTTTAAAACAGTGGTTTCAAACGGGCTTGTATTGGACAAGAACGGCAACAAAATGTCGAAACGCCTCGGGAATGGTATCGATCCCTTTAAAACGATCGAACAATTCGGTTCAGACCCTTTGCGTTGGTATATGATCACGAATGCTTCTCCTTGGGATAACCTTAAGTTTGATCCCGAAGGCTTGGATGAAGTTCGCCGTAAATTCTTCGGAACGCTTTATAATACATATTCGTTCTTTTCGCTTTATGCCAATGTGGATGGATTTAACTACTGCGAACCGGATGTACCCGATAACGAACGTCCTGAAATAGACCGTTGGATATTATCCCTGCTAAATTCTTTGATCAAAGAAGTAGATATACAATTGGAGAAATATGAACCGACTCGTGCAGGACGTGCGATCTCCGAATTTGTGAACGATAACCTCAGTAACTGGTATGTACGCCTGAACCGCCGTCGTTTCTGGGGTGGGGGAATGACAACCGATAAACTATCGGCTTATCAAACACTCTATACTTGTTTGGAGACTGTAGCGAAACTGATGGCTCCTATCTCTCCGTTTTATGCAGATAAATTATTCTGTGACCTGATTTCTGTAACCGGACGTGCGAACGTAGAATCTGTACATTTATCAGACTTCCCTGTGTATAATGAAGCTCTTATCGATAAAGGTCTGGAAGAACGGATGAAGATGGCACAGGATGTTTCATCGATGGTGCTTGCGCTTCGCCGTAAAGTAAACATCAAAGTCCGTCAGCCGCTTCAAACCATTATGCTTCCGGTAACCGATACCCGTCAACAGGAAAACATCGAAGCGGTAAAGAACCTGATCCTTAATGAAGTGAACGTGAAGGAAATGAAATTTGTCGATAACTCTGCCGGTATTCTTGTAAAGAAGATCAAACCCGACTTTAAGAAATTAGGTCCGCGTTACGGCAAGATCATGAAACAACTGGCAGTTGCTATCCAAAACATGAACCAGGATAATATCAGCGCTTTTGAATCTGCAGGGAAATTCATCTTTACGATTGAAGGACAGGAAGCCATCATCGAATTGACGGATGTAGAAATAATATCCGAAGATATACCAGGGTGGCTGGTAGCTAACGAAGGCAAACTTACGGTTGCCTTGGATATAACCATAACAGATGATCTTCAAAAGGAAGGTTTGGCACGTGAATTGGTTAATCGTATTCAGAATTTGCGTAAAAACAACGGATATGATATTACCGACAAAATAAAAATCCATGTGCTTAGTTCAGATAAAATGGATGCGGCGATCAATGATTATAACGAATATATTAAGAATCAGGTTTTAGCTGTATCATTAAAGATTGTGGATATTTTAAGTGACCCGACAACTCTTGATTTTGAAGATTTTGACTTGTCGATCAGGATTGATAAAGTGTAAATATGATTATAAAAGGGCTATTTCTTGCAACATTAAGAATATTACGTATATTTGGAATGCTAAGGTAAAGGAACCTTAATATTAATGTAAAACAAAAATTTATTGAACCATGGCAGAAAAAACAAGATACTCGGATGCTGAACTGGAGGAGTTTCGCGCCATAATATTAGAGAAACTTGAAAAAGCGAAGAAAGACTACGACTTGTTAAGGTCTGGTGTAACAAACTCTGACGGTAACGATGTTTCAGATACATCTCCTACATTTAAAGTGTTGGAAGAAGGTGCTGCGACTTTATCAAAAGAAGAGGCAGGCCGTTTGGCGCAACGTCAGATGAAATTCATACAGAACCTGCAAGCTGCGTTGATCCGTATCGAAAATAAAACGTATGGTGTTTGCCGCGAAACAGGTAAACTAATCCCTAAAGAAAGGCTACGTGCTGTTCCTCATGCTACATTAAGTATAGAAGCCAAACAGGGAGGTGCCAAATAAATGAAATATTCTAAAGGCTGGGGAGCAGTATTAATCATAATGCTGCTCCTTATTCTTGACCAGGCATTGAAAATATGGGTCAAAACTCACATGGAATTGCATGAGAGTTATAAGATCACCTCATGGTTTTATATATATTTCACTGAAAATCCCGGAATGGCTTTCGGGATAGAGGTCATAGGAAAGCTGTTCTTATCGATATTCCGCATCATAGCCGTCTGCTTTATAGCCTATTATCTTTTCATGATCGTGAAGAAGAATTACGGTTTTGGCTATATAGCTTGTATTGCATTGATTTTTGCGGGAGCTGTAGGTAACATTATAGATTCCATTTTTTACGGGGTGATTTTCGATCATAGTTATGGACAGGTTGCTACTTTCATGCCTGAAGGCGGAGGATATGCTACCTGGTTGCATGGAAAGGTGGTCGATATGTTTTATTTTCCATTGATTGAAACCGTTTTACCGGAGTGGGTACCTATCTGGGGAGGGAAAGATTTTATCTTTTTCCGTCCTATATTTAATCTGGCAGATTCAGCTATTTGTGTGGGTGTATTTTGTTTATTCATATTCTATCGTCATACATTATCACGAAGCCTTTCTAAAGAAGAAAAGAAAGAGGATGCAAAAGACGCTGTTTAAATACAGTCTGGCTTTAATGGCTATCTTTGGTATAGCCGCTTGTAGTAAAGCACCTGACGGCATTTTATCAGAAAGAAAAATGAAAGATGTCATGGTAGATATGTATATTGCTGAAAACATGATCAATTCAGGCTCTCAGGAATTTCCAGATTCTTTGCATAAACAAGCTTTATTCCAATCTGTTTTCAAAAAGCATAACATTACACAGGCGACTTACGACAGTTCATTGGTTTGGTATGGTAAAAACATCGACATAATGATGCAGGTGCTGGATCTGGCCATTGCAGATGTGAATGAAAGAATAAGGGATTTGGGAGATGTACAGGCAAGCGCCGCTCCATCCTCTAACCAGGATTCAGTCAATATATGGCCACGAAGGGATTTTCTGGTTCTGCAACCGAATGCTTTGTTCAATGGGGTTACTTTTGAAATTAAACCCGAAAGAAATTACTCATCGGGTAGCGCCTTTGTTCTCAATATGAATGTCTGGGGTGTGACTCAACGCATGCCACAAAAACCGGAAGTAAGGTTAACCATCGAACAAATCGACACGACTTTAGTGGTGAATAAAACAATTACAGGAGATGGGTTCCAACAAATTGTATTACGAGGCATTCCGACGCGTCAGATTCGCCGTGTTCACGGATATATACGCATGGACAACACGGATGCGAATTACTATAAGGTATATATCGATCATTTGAACCTTATCAAATACAATTATGGTTCACAGGCTTTAGAAGCTGTTACCGGAACATCTTCATCTGCCGGATTTTCTTCGGAGCCGGAAACCGCTCCACCTGCCAATTAAAATCATCTTGGTATTATGCATAAAGTAGCTTCCCATTATATCTTTTGGCGTGAGTTATATCCGCAAAGTTATCTTGTAATGGAAGAGAATACTTTCAAGGGAGTATATCCTTTAGAAGAAGAAATAGCAGCAACGGAATTCTATGACGGGATAATTGTTCCTGTTCTATGGAATGAAAAAGATAAATTGGATGAGTTGATTCACTTGAATAATGCAGAAGAGCTAAAAAAAGAACTTCTTAATTCCGGAATAACAAATACACTCTCCATAGATGATGAAGTTCGTCTTTATCAGTTACATAACGGAACGATCCGTATGATATAAATGTTTTAAATCGGATATTAACTAATTAAATGATCGATCTGAATAAAATCCCGTCTCCTTGTTACGTAATGGAAGAAAGGTTACTAAGAAACAACCTGTCATTAATCAAACATGTAAAAGAACAAGCAGGCGTTAATATTATCCTGGCCTTTAAAGCTTTTGCAATATGGAAAGCATTTCCTATTGTAAAGGAGTACATTCCATATTCAACGGCCAGCTCTATTTACGAAGCTCAACTGGCTTATGAAGAAATGGGGAGCAAAGCGCATACCTATTCTCCGGCTTATACGGAAGCGGATTTTCCTACTATATTGAAATATAGCAGCCATATCACTTTTAATTCGCTATCGCAATTCGGGCGTTTTTATCCAATGGTTCAGGCAAATGGTAATAAAGTCTCCTGCGGATTACGTATTAATCCGGAATATTCGGTAGTTGAGACAGACCTGTATAATCCTACTGCCCCAGGATCAAGAATGGGAGTGGTCAGTAATTTGTTAGGAGATACTTTACCGGATGGTATAGAAGGATTACATTTCCATACCCTATGCGAATCTACTTCCTATGACTTGGAAAAGACTTTGGAAGTAGTCGAAAAACGTTTTGGCCATTTCCTTACTTCGGTTAAATGGTTGAATATGGGCGGAGGGCACCTGATAACCCGTAAAGATTACGATGTCGACCATCTGATTTCATTACTTAAATCTTTTAAAGCAAAATATCCAAACTTAGAAATCATTATGGAACCGGGAAGCGCTTTCGCATGGCAAACAGGGTACTTACTGACAACAGTAGTAGATATTGTCGAAAATCATGGAATAATGACGGCCATCATAGATGCTTCCTTTACCTGCCACATGCCTGACTGTCTTGAAATGCCTTACAAACCGGCCATCCGCAATGCCACAGACGCTATAGAAGGTAAACCTACATACCGCATTGGAGGAAACAGTTGTTTAAGTGGTGACTTCATGGGCGACTGGTCTTTCGACAAACCATTGCAAATAGGAGATAAAATCATATTCGAAGATATGATTCATTATACCATTGTTAAAACAAATATGTTCAATGGAATACCTCATCCTTCCATAGCGCTATGGAATACTAACGATGAGCTGATAATATACAGAACGTTCAAGTATGAAGACTATAAGAACAGGCTTTCTTAAGCCTGTTCTTATAATTGAAAATTGAAAATTGAAAACGGTTCATTACTAATTAATAAAGAATAGATATAGTTTATGTCAGGTATGAATATGAAAGAAAAGAAAAATAATTTTCAATTTTCAATTTTCAATTTTCAATTATATATTACCTTAGCAGATTAATATAAAAGCAGATTTAAAAAATGGGTATTTTTGATTTTTTCAATAAGGAGAAAAAAGAAACATTAGATAAAGGATTATCAAAGACTAAAGAAAGTGTTTTCAGTAAACTGACACGGGCAGTGGCTGGAAAGAGCAAAGTAGACGATGACGTACTGGACAATCTTGAAGAAGTTTTGATTACATCAGATGTTGGAGTCGACACGACTTTGAAGATCATTTCACGGATTGAAAAGCGTGTTTCCAAAGATAAATATGTTAATACACAAGAACTGACAGGTATTTTGCGTGACGAAATAGCTGCGCTTCTTACAGAAAATAATACTGAAGACTTAGAGAATTACTCCATACCTGAAGACAAGAAGCCGTATGTTATCATGGTAGTGGGCGTCAATGGAGTAGGTAAGACCACGACAATAGGAAAATTGGCTTACCAGTTTAAGAAAGCAGGCAAGCATGTTTATCTTGGTGCAGCCGACACATTTCGTGCAGCCGCTGTTGAACAGTTGGTTATATGGAGTGAAAGGGTAGGAGTTCCAATCGTAAAACAAAAGATGGGGTCTGACCCTGCTTCCGTGGCATTCGATACATTAAGCTCAGCAAAAAACAATAATGCAGATGTGGTTATTATTGATACGGCAGGACGTTTACATAATAAGATCAACTTGATGAATGAGTTAACCAAGATCAAAAACGTGATGAAGAAAGTTATCCCTGATGCACCACATGAAATACTATTGGTATTAGACGGTTCCACAGGACAAAATGCCTTTGAACAGGCTAAACAATTTACTGCCGCAACGGAGGTAAACGCACTTGCTATAACCAAACTTGACGGAACAGCTAAAGGAGGAGTCGTAATCGGTATCTCCGATCATTTCCATATCCCTGTGAAATATATAGGTTTAGGAGAAGGAATGGAAGATTTGCAGATATTCAACAAGAAAGAGTTTGTAGATTCCTTATTTGGAGAATAAATCTATGCGCAAAAATAAAGTAGATATAATTACACTGGGTTGTTCCAAAAACCTGGTGGATTCCGAACAACTTATGCGTCAATTTGTAGCCAACGGTTATACCGTTGCACATGATCCAGCGAAAATAACTGGAGAGATCGTTGTTGTGAATACCTGTGGTTTTATAGGTGACGCACAAGAAGAATCCATCAATATGATACTGGAATTGGGAGAGGCGAAGAAGAAAGGTAAGATCAACCAATTATATGTAATGGGTTGCCTTTCCGAACGTTTTTTATTGGATATGCAGCAAGAGCTACCTGAAGTAGACCGTTTCTATGGAAAGTTTAACTGGAAAGAGCTATTGAACGATCTCGGTAAAGCATATTATAAGGATATTTCAATGGAACGAATACTTACAACGCCCAATCATTATGCTTACCTGAAGATAGGAGAAGGTTGCAACCGGACGTGTTCTTATTGTTCAATTCCTATTATTACCGGTCGATATCAATCCCGTACAATAGAAGATATTGAAAATGAAGTCCGTTTACTCGTAAAACAAGGCGTTCGTGAGTTTCAGATGATAGCGCAAGACCTCACATACTATGGTCTGGATATATATAAAAGGCTGGCGCTTCCTGAATTGGTTAAACATATTTCCGATATTCAAGGCGTTGACTGGCTACGTTTGCATTATGCTTATCCGGCACGTTTCCCTTTCAATCTGTTACAGGTTATGCGTGAACGGGAGAATGTCTGTAATTATATGGATATCGCTTTACAACATATCAGTGATAATATGTTAAAACAGATGCGCAGGAATATATCAAAGGAAGATACATACGCTTTGTTACAACAAATGCGTGAGGAAGTTCCCGGTATACATCTTCGTACAACCTTAATGGTGGGTCACCCCGGAGAAACAGATAAAGACTTCGAAGAATTGGTAGAATTTACTCAGAAAATACGTTTTGAACGATTAGGCGCTTTTGCCTACAGCCATGAAGCAGGAACTTATGCATTTAAAAATTATAAAGACCATATCCCGCAGGAAATTAAACAGGAAAGATTAGACTATATCATGCGAATCCAGGAAGGGATATCGACGGATATAAATGAAGGTAAAGTAGACAAAACTTACAAAGTAATTATTGATAGAGAAGAAGATAGCTTCTACATTGGACGTACCGAATATGATTCGCCGGAAGTAGACCAGGAAGTACTGATAACAAAGAACGAAAAGCTTGTTACGGGTCAATTTTATTATATTAAAATTATTAAATCAGACCCTTTCGATTTGTACGGTATCCCGATGAAATGATAAAAAAATACAGACAAATTTGCTCATTAACAAAAAAATAACTAATATCGCTGTGTGATATTACATTAGTTAAGTAGCTTCTTACATAATTTTTACTCGTATGAAAAACAAAGAAGTAGTTAAAGAGCTCTCTGATCGTATGAATTGGACATCCATTGAAGTGACCAATATGCTTTCTGAACTTAGTAATTTAATCGGCTCGAGGCTGGTTGAAAGCGACATTGTTTACTTCGAAGAATTCGGCCAATTTGAATCAAGAAAGAAGGGTGAACGCATCTCTGTCAACCCTGCAAACGGAAAACGGTATTTAGTGCCACCTAAACTTGTACCGGTATTTAAACCAGGAATAACGCTTAAGACTCAACTTAAAGAATTAGGAAATAATGAATAACCGTTTAACAATAAAAGATTTAGCCTCTATACTGTCAAAATCTACCAAAAAAGACAGTGAAAGTATCGAGCGCTTTTTAAAAGAATTGATATCTATCATTAAAGAAAGCGCATTCAAAGACAAACTAACCCAAGTCAAAGGCATAGGAACTTTTAAGATCATTCAGGTAGAACAACGCGAAAGTGTAGATGTCAATACGAAAGAGCGGATACTTATTCCTTCACATTATAAACTTTCTTATACTCCGGAAAAAGAGTTAAGGGAAGTAGTAAATAAACCTTTTTCATTCTTTGAATCAATTGAGATCAATGATGATAGTGATTTTTCATCGTTTGAAGATTCGATTGAAGACAAAGAATTAGTGGATAATGAAGATGAACAAGAGGAAATTTTAATTCCAAAAACCATACCGGTTATCGACAGAGAGGAAATATTTGAAGAAATTGAAGAGCCCGAAGAAGAACCAGTTCTGGAAAAGGTTATAATAGGAAAAGAGGTTATCGAAGACGAGATTGATGAAGAAGTAACCCCTCTGCAGCAGGATTTGGACAGAATTATTCAAAAGGTAGAAGAAATCGAACAAGTAGAAGAAAAGACTACCCTGAAAGAAGAGATTGAACCCATTCTTGAGGAGGTAAAAGAAGAAATCTCAAGAGTCGAAAAAATAATTGAAGAGAAAGCAGAACCAGTAAAGGAAGTGGCTGAAACGCCCCAGCCGCCTATTGAAGAAAAAGTAACGACATTAGAAAAAACGTCCGTTATTGAAAGAACCTTTACAGAAGAAAAGCCTCCGGTAACAGAAACGTCCTACACAAAAGAAAAAGAAGAACAAGTTTATATTCCGCCTGTAACCGTAATTCCGCCTCCTCCCATATCTTACCAAAACAGGGTAGTGGAAGAAACCTTTGAACGGGTAGAAAAAACAGAGAAAGTAATACCGGATAACGAAAGATTTATCAAAGAAGAAAAGCTTGTATATCAAGAAGAAGAAGTTAAACCAATAAAAGAAGATAATATGACGACTGATTATAACGAAAACAATGAGAGAAGAAGAGATGAAGACCGTTATAGGGAAAGAGAAAATTACTCATCCTATAAAGAAGAAAAGAACAGTTCTAATAATACGTTAGTTACCTTATTATTAGTACTTGTAGTCATCCTTATTGTAGCATTAGGCAGCCTGGTTTATTTAGGAAGAGATGTATTTTTTAAAGGAAATACTGCATCAACTACGACAACGGTTGAAACGAATACTTCAACAGAAAATACATTTACCATGCCTGGTGAAGATGATTTAGACGATGAATGGGGTATCGAAGACGATAATACCTATACAGACGAAGAAACTCCTGCCGATCCTGTTGCAGAAACACCTGATCCGGCCGGCACAAGCGATATTGCCGTTGTGAAAACGAAAAGAGGTGACAGGCTGAATTTATTGGCGCTGGATTACTACGGAAATAAATTATTCTGGGTATATATCTATGAACATAACAAATCGAAGATAAGTAATCCGAACAGTATCCCCGTCGGTGTAGAACTGAATATACCCGCAAAAAGCGTTTATGGTATCGACGCTAATGATAAAGAATCAGTTCGTAAGGCCGGAGCGCTCCAAACGCAGATATTGAGTAAATATCCTTCAACAAATTACAGTAACCCTTACAACGATCCATACCAATATAACGATCCGTACAGGAGTCAATACCAGCAACCGCAATCGGGATCTTATTATTGATATAAATACCTTGATATAAGCAAATTAGGTAAGCGTTTATTACACTATTAATAAACGCTTATTTTATGTGCATAATTTTTCGGAGTGATGAACGTTGTTTTTAAAATGGTGCGCATAAATTGCTTATAACATATATTAAAACTTGTATCAGGCTTATATCCTTTAGTATCAGTTAGTATTATTTAACGACGAAAGTGAAGGATACGAATTTAACATTTATAATTTTGTACATCCTAAAAAAAGGCAAGAAGTTTAAACATTGAAATAATTTGGAAAACCTATGAGTCAGACAGTAGACATTCGTGAGTTGAACGAACGGATAGAAAGCAAAAGTTCGTTTGTAAATATGATTACGATGGGAATGGACCAAGTGATAGTTGGTCAGAAACATTTAGTTGAATCTTTATTGATTGGTCTGCTTTCGGATGGGCACATCTTGTTAGAAGGTGTTCCGGGATTGGCAAAGACACTGGCGATCAAGACACTCGCCTCTTTAATAGATGCCAAATATAGTCGTATACAGTTTACACCGGACTTGCTTCCGGCTGACGTAATCGGTACGATGATCTACAGCCAGAAGAAAGAAGAGTTTATGGTGAAGCACGGGCCGGTATTTGCCAACTTCGTTTTGGCTGATGAAATTAACCGTGCTCCGGCTAAAGTACAAAGTGCTTTATTGGAGGCTATGCAGGAACGTCAGGTAACCATCAGCGAAGAAACATACAAGCTCCCTGAGCCTTTCCTCGTAATGGCAACACAAAACCCGATTGAACAGGAAGGAACGTATCCGTTACCGGAAGCACAGGTAGACCGTTTCATGCTGAAAGTAGTGATCGGCTATCCGAAGAAGGAAGAAGAAAAACTCATCATACGTCAGAATATTTCAGGTGAAAAGATCGATATCAAACCGGTTCTTTCCAAACAAGAGATAATAGAGGCGCGTAAAGTAGTCAGGGATGTTTACTTAGATGAAAAGATAGAACGCTATATCGTTGATATCGTTTTTGCTACCCGTTATCCTCAGGAACACGGACTGGCTAATCTGGCGAATATGATATCTTTCGGAGCCTCTCCACGTGCATCCATAAACCTGGCATTGGCCGCTCGGTCTTATGCATTTATTAAACGCCGCGGATATGTTATTCCTGAAGACATCAGGGCTGTATGCCATGATGTGATGCGCCACCGTATTGGACTTAGTTATGAAGCGGAAGCCAACAACCTGACATCAGAAGAAGTAATTAGTGAAATATTGAACAAGGTAGAAGTACCGTAAATATAATTGAAAATGGAAAATTGAAAATGGAAAACTAGTTTGTTTTTTCATTTTCAAATTTCAAATTTCAAATTTCAATTGAAAATAAATGGAAACGAGTGAACTGTTAAAGAAAGTTCGCCGGATTGAGATAAAGACGCGCGGTTTGTCCCGCAACATATTTGCCGGGCAATATCATTCAGCCTTCAAAGGAAGAGGGATGGCGTTCAGCGAAGTACGTGAATATCAATACGGCGACGATATCCGTGATATCGACTGGAATGTTACGGCACGCTACATACGTCCTTATGTGAAAGTTTTCGAAGAAGAACGTGAACTGACCGTCATGTTAATGATCGATGTTTCGGGAAGTAGGGATTTTGGTTCCGTTAATGTGATGAAAAAAGATATTATCACAGAGATTGCTGCTACGCTTGCCTTTTCAGCTATTCAGAATAATGACAAGATCGGCGTGATATTTTTCTCTGATAAAATAGAGAAATTTATTCCTCCTCAAAAAGGGAAAAAACATATACTATACATTATTCGTGAATTAATTGATTTTCAACCGGATGATACCAAGACAGATATAAGCCAGGTATTGAAATATCTTACAAATGCCATAAAGAAACGGTGTACGGCTTTCATTATTTCCGATTTCATCGATAAAGGAAATTTCAAAGATGCACTGACAATAGCCAACCGTAAACACGACATCGTGGCGATCCAGATATATGACCGTCGGGAAACAGAGTTACCACCTGTGGGACTGATGAAGATAAAAGATGCGGAGACAGGTGAAGAACGTTGGATTGATAGTTCATCATCTAAAGTACGTCAGGCGTATAATGAATGGTGGGATCGGCGTCAGCAGGAAATGAATGACGCATTCAAGAAATGCAGGGTTGATTCGGTTTCCATCCGCACAGAGGATGATTATGTAAAATCGTTAATTGCTCTATTTGAAAAACGTAATTAAACATGCACACGAAAATATTTAAGAAAAGCGTTTTGCTTCTTATATTTATTCAGGGCTTATTATCAGGACATACTTTATTTGCACAAAGAACCTTAATTGATGTAAGGATCGATTCGGCGGCTATATTGATAGGCGAGCAAACGATGCTACACCTTACAATAACCACCGACAACGGGAAAAATGTGTATCTGGATATTCCGAATGATACCTTAATGCGTGGGGTTGAAATACTGGGTTTATCCGATCCGGATTCTTCCGTCATTGAAAATAACCGGTTGGTGATCAAGCAAGATGTTTTAATTACCTCTTTTGATTCGGCATTATACCTGATCCCGCCTATCAAAGTCATTGACGGGGTGGATACATTATACTCCAACCAGGTAGCGTTGAAAGTTTCGACTATACCTGTTAATGTGGATGATCCGGAGGATTACTTTGATATTAAAACCGTATGGAAACCTCCTTTTGTATTAGCTGATTATTATCCGTGGATATTTGGAATAATGATTGCTTTGTTCCTTATTTGTGTAGCAGGGTATGTTGTTCAGCGTATAAAGAACAAGAAATCAATCATTCCATTAAAGAAAGAAGGTCCGAAACTTCCTCCGCATGAACAGGCTATAATTGAATTGAACCAGATCAAGCAACAAAAGCTTTGGCAACAAGGCAGGAGTAAGGAATATTACACTGCCATTACCGAGACTTTGCGCCGTTACATTGAAGACCGCTTTGGAGTAGGGGCAATGGAGATGACGTCAGGTGAGATATTGGATTTCATCCGCAAAGAAGATGAAGCCGATTCTGTGTATGCTAACCTGAAACAAATCCTTCAGTTATCAGACCTGGTGAAGTTTGCCAAGTGGAACCCGTTGCCGGATGAAAATGATCTCAGTATGATGAATGCTTATCTGTTTGTAAATCAAACAAAGCAGGAAGTAGTGAAGACGCCGGAGATCAATGAAGAGAAAACGGATGAAGATAATGAATCAACTTTAACAAAAGAATAAGATGATATTCGCAAATCCTACATATTTATATTTATTGTTGTTACTTATCCCGTTGATCGGGTGGTATATCTGGAAACTGCGAAAAGATCAGGCAAGTCTTCAGGTATCATCATCACAGGCATTTGATGTGAAGGGAACAACGACTTTTAAAGTTTATCTGCGGCATTTTCCATTTATATTGAGAATGATAGCAATTGCTCTTTTGATCATTGTTTTAGCCCGTCCGCAGTCTACCAATAGTTGGCAAAACACTTCTACGGAAGGTATTGATATAATGATGACATTGGATATATCTACCAGTATGCTGGCGATGGACTTAAAGCCAAACCGTCTCGAAGCTGCTAAAGATGTCGCTGCTTCTTTTATCAACGGACGGCCTAATGATAATATCGGTATTGTATTATTTGCAGGGGAGAGCTTCACCCAGTGTCCGCTTACTACCGATCATACGGTTTTATTGAACCTTTTTAAAGATATTCAGACAGGTATGATCGATGATGGAACCGCTATCGGCGTGGGATTGGCTACTGCTGTCAGCCGTATTAAAGATAGCCAGGCAAAATCTAAAGTGATCATTCTTCTCACTGACGGATCAAACAATATGGGAGAAATTGCTCCTGTTACAGCAGCCGAGATTGCCAAAACATTTGGTATCCGCGTGTATGCGATAGGTGTGGGAACAAAAGGAGAAGCTCCTTATCCTTTCCAGACGGCATTTGGCGTTAAGTACCAAAATATTAAGGTAGATATTGACGAACCTACGCTGAAACAGATCGCAGCTACTACAGGCGGACAGTATTTCCGTGCAACAGATAATAGCAGTTTGAAGGAAATTTATGCTGAAATTGACCAGATGGAAAAAACAAAGATAAGCGTCCAGGAATATAGTAAGAAGCAGGAGGAATATAAGAACTGGGCATTAATCATCTTTGGTTTATTGCTGTTAGAGATATTGTTGAGAAATACATTGTTGAGAAATATACCATAAAAATAAAGGCTTATGTTTCGTTTCGCAAATCCAGAATATTTATACTTGCTTTTGATACTTCCGGTATTGATTATATTCTTCGTATATGCTAATATAAGGAAGAAAAGAGCACTAAAGAAATGTGGTAATCCCCAATTACTTTCAGAACTGATGCCGGAGGTATCGCCTAAACGTCAGCTTTGGAAGTTCTGGTTATTGTTTGCGGCTATTGCCGTTGTTATATTTATTATATCAGGTCCCCAGTTTGGTTCCAAACTGGAGACAGTAAAACGTCAGGGAGTTGAAATTATGGTATGTCTGGACGTTTCGAACTCTATGCTGGCGGAAGATGTTGCTCCTAACCGTTTGGAGAAATCAAAGCAGATGCTCTCTAAACTAACGGATGGATTTGAGAATGATAAAGTCGGACTGATCGTATTTGCCGGAGATGCTTTCACCCAATTACCGATTACATCTGATTATATATCGGCGAAGATGTTCCTGTCTTCTATTAATCCCAGTATGGTTTCTACACAGGGAACGGCTATCGGGGCGGCTATCAATTTGGCGGTTCGTTCCTTTACTCCGAACGAAGCATCTGATAAAACCATTATCCTGATCACAGACGGTGAAAACCATCAGGACGATGCCATAGGCGCGGCAAAGAAAGCAGCCGAAAAAGGCATCAACGTCAATATAGTGGGTATGGGACTTCCCAACGGAGCGCCGATACCGATAGGAGGAAGCAATAATTTCATGAAAGACAGGGAAGGCAATGTCGTTGTCACAAAGTTGAATGAACAAATGTGTCAGGAAATTGCAGCGGCCGGACAAGGTTTATACGTCCGTGCTGATAATACAAACTCTGCTTTGAAAGCCTTACAAACAGAAATAGATAAGATGAACAAGTCAGAAATAGATAGTAAGGTTTATTCTGAATATGATGAACAGTTCC
>DAMCDT010000035.1:0-17546 GCA_032058265.1 Tannerellaceae bacterium | reverse complement strand
TACCCTTCGCTTCTGGGAAAAGGAATTTGACATTATCCGTCCGAGAACGAATGCCAAAGGCGTCCGTTTTTATAAAGAGGAAGATATCGAATCGGTACGCCTGGTACATCACCTTGTAAAAGAACAAGGTTTAACTTTAGCGGGAGCACGGTTACGGCTTAACCATAAGAATATGGACGATACCGTCAGGCGCGAACAAATAGTAAACAAACTAAAGGAAATCAAAGAGGCTTTACTTTCTTATAAAGAAGCCTTCGATGCTATCGATACCCATAAAGATGCAGAGGAAAAGTAGTTCGCAGATACGTAAAATTAGATAATAATTTTACCTTTGCAGGGAAAAATAATTTGATATAAAATGGAAATTACTGGAAAAATTATTGCCGTATTACCTGAACAAGGAGGAACTAGCAAAACCGGAAACGAATGGAAAAAGCAGGAATATGTTTTAGAAACATACGATCAATATCCTAAGAAAGTATGCTTTCAGCTTTTCGGTGCTGACAGGATTGAACAAGCTGCTATTCAGGCAGGAGAGGAGCTAACCGTCTTTTTCGATATTGACAGCCGTGAATATAACGGACGGTGGTTTACTAATATAAATGCCTGGAAAGTGGAACGAGGATCTGCCGGTTCATCAGTGACACCTGCTAACTTTGCTCCTGCAGCAGCCCCTACGGCGTCTGCACCGGATTTCCCTCCACCTAGTCCGACAGATGACCTTCCTTTCTGATATAACTACTAATTTATAAGGTCTGATGATGAATATTTTATTTTTAATCGGAGGGCTTTTATTAATATTAGTCGGAGCCAATGCCCTGACGGACGGAGCTTCGTCTGTTGCTAAGCGGTTTAATATATCCAATTTAGTTATCGGACTGACCATTGTTGCCTTTGGTACGTCTGCCCCTGAATTGACGGTAAGTATCGTATCTGCACTAAAAGGCAGTTCGGATATTGCTATCGGGAATGTTGTCGGAAGCAATATATTTAATACACTAATGATCGTTGGCTGTACCGCTATTGTTGCACCTATATCCATGACAAAAGGAACGATAAGCAAGGAAATACCTCTTTGTCTTTTGGCTTCCATAGTTTTGTTTATATGCGCTAATGATATTTTATTAAACGGCACTGAAAAAGATAGTATCAGCAGTAGTGACGGACTGTTATTACTTTGTTTTTTTCTTATATTTCTCAGTTATACCTTTGCCATAGCCAAAAACGGGAGTACAAGTGATGAAGATACATCTATCAAAAGTTTGCCGATATGGAAATCGGTACTTTATATAATCGGTGGCCTTGCAGGACTGGTCTTTGGCGGTCAGTTATTTGTAGACGGTGCATCCGGTATAGCGAGTAGTTTGGGTGTCAGCGAATCCATTATCGGACTTACTATTGTAGCGGGAGGTACCTCATTACCTGAACTGGCTACTTCCATTGTGGCAGCTTTGAAGAAGAATCCGGAAATGGCTATTGGGAATGTGATCGGTTCGAATCTTTTTAATATCTTCTTTGTATTAGGATGTAGCGCATCGATCGTACCGATGAATATACAAGGGATAACCAATGTAGATTTTGGAGTATTGATATTTTCATGTGTACTACTTTACCTGTTCGGTGTATTCTTTAAGAAAAGGACAATTACCCGTTGGGAAGGGGCCGTAATGACGTTATGTTATGTGGCTTATATTGTCTATCTAATCATGGAAACAGCTTAATCCGCTACACGGCCCACCGATTTGATACTTTTGTTTTTAGAGAGCATCACGCATAAACGCTGGATATCTTCTACATCGTGTACCTTTAGTTTGATTTTCCCTTCAAATACTCCGTCTTTAGCTTCAATCAACAAACGTTGGATATTGACATTAAATTCGTTGGATATGGTCTGAGTTATGGTATTCAGTACGCCTAACGAGTCAATCCCTTTTATTTCCAATGTAGCATCGAACGAGGCATTTTTATGGCTGCTCCATTCAGTAGAAAGGATACGTTCGCCGAAGCTGCTCTTCAAACGCATGGCGATAGGACAGGAGCGTTTATGCACTACCACCGTATCGTCGTCATTTATGAAGCCTAACGCTTCATCACCGGGGATTGGCTTACAGCACTGGGCAATGACATAATTATGTTGAAAGGCATTTTCTTTTAAAACATACGGTTTGGTTTTGTCATACCTAATCTTTTCTTTTTGGGGAGCTTCCCCTTTTTCACTCTCTTTCGTACCCATGCGTAAAGCCTGCTTTACGTATTTGAAAAGCGTATTGTCTGCTTTTGTTTTTAGCAGTTTTTTAATGTTTTCCGGAAATATCACATCCCCTTTTTCAACGGAATAAAGAAAGTCTTCCCGTTTTTGAAATCCGAAGATGATGGACAGCTTATCCATATTGGATATGTTCGGTTCCACATCCGCTTTCTTGAGGATAGCATTTAATTTTATTTCTCCCTTTTTTGCTCCTTCTTTGCGGATACGCCTGAGGGCTGCGTCAATTTTAGTCCGTGCCCTTGCCGTCGTAACAAAACTCAGCCATTCCGGTTGAGGCTCCTGCGAGCGTGAAGTTAATATCTCAATCTGATCCCCGCTGGTCAGCTTATGGCTGAGGGGAGCAAGGCGATGATTCACTTTAGCCCCGATACAATGATTACCGATATTAGTATGAAGGGCATACGCAAAATCTAACGCAGTAGCTCCCTGTGGTAATGTCTTTAAATCGCCTTTAGGGGTGAACACAAAGATTTCTGAGGTAAACAGGTTCATCTTTATGGTATCCAGGAAGTCTAATGCATTCGGATCAGGACTCTCCAATATTTCCGTTATAGTCCGTAACCATTTATCTAATTCCGTATCCTCTTCTATATTGCTTTCTTTATATTTCCAGTGGGCGGCGAAACCTTTTTCCGCAATATCATCCATCCTTTTACTTCGTATCTGGATCTCAATCCATTGGCCATCAGGTCCCATAACGGTAAGGTGAAGCGCCTGGTAACCATTTGCCTTGGGGCGGCTAACCCAGTCACGTATCCGGTCAGGGCGTATGCGGTAAATATCAGTAATGGCCGAATAAATATCCCAGCAAACATTTTTATCGTCTACATCCGGCAAAGATTCAAAGATGATGCGGACGGCGAAAAGGTCGTATACATCTTCAAACTGTATATTTTTTGTCTGCATCTTATTCCAGATGGAATAAGCCGATTTAACGCGTGCCTGCATCTTGTAAGTGAGTCCCATTTTATCGAGCTTTACGCGGACAGGTGCGGCAAAGTTTTCGTAAAGGGTATTACGGGATACTTCCGTTATTTTTATTTTATGGTGGATAGACGCGTAATCTTCGGGATGTTCATATTTAAAGCTGAGGTCTTCCAGTTCCGATTTGATGGTAAACAAGCCTAAACGGTGAGCCAAAGGAGCATACAGGTATAATGTCTCACCGGCAATTTTATATTGCTTGGCAGGCAGCATAGAACCTAATGTTCGCATATTATGGAGACGGTCGGCAATCTTGATTAAGATAACCCGGATATCACTGTTCATCGTCAGCAGTATTTTCTTGAAATTCTCTGCCTGTGCTGAGGCTTGTTCCCCGAAAATTCCTCCGGATATCTTGGTCAGTCCGTCAACTATCTGGGCGATCTTTTCGCCAAACATATTCCTGATATCCTCAACGGTATATTCCGTATCTTCCACGACATCATGTAACAGAGCAGAACAAATAGATGTGGATCCCAATCCCATCTCTCCACACACGATTCGTGCTACCGCCAGCGGGTGCATGATGTATGGCTCGCCCGAACGGCGTTTAGCGCCTGCGTGTGCCTGGTTCGCAAAGTTGAACGCTTTAGTGATCCGCTCAATTTTACGACGATGGTTGGTGTTGAGATACTCTTTCAGCAGCCTTTCAAATTCTTCCTGAATAAGTTGTTCGTCAGATATCTGTTGTTCATTCTTGTCGCTCATAAAACCTCCGTTCCTTAACTTACTGGGATCTTTAATACTTGTCCCGGACGTATTTTTGAATTCGGCAAGTTATTTACTTTTTGTAAAGTGTTTGCAGAAATACCCGGGTATCTCTTGGATATAGAGTATAAAGAATCGCCTGATTTTACCTTATAAGTTACATAATCATCCACAGCCGTAGTTGTTTTCTTTGCCGTAACAGTTGCTGATTTGGCAGCAGCCGGTTTTGTTGAAGCTGCTTTCGGCTGGTTGGCCGCAAGCTGTTTGCCTGTATCCTGTTTTTTATCTTTCGAGGCAAAAGAAACGCCTCCGTTATCGACATAGATGCGCAATTTCCTTCCGGCGCCCACCCTGTTTGAGCCTAAGCCGTTCCAACGGCGTATCTCACGTGCGGTGATTCCATATTTATCAGCAATCGTATATAAGGTTTCTCCTGATTTTGTGATATGAGTAATTTGTTCTCTGGTAGAAGCTGTCAAAACACTATTTTCATCATAAAGGCTGTTTGCGAGGAATTCTTCCAAACGGTGGCGGTAAACGGTATCTTCCTTATCCACAAAAGCAAAAGACTGTGTAACAGGAAGCTTTAATACGGAGGGTTTAGACTTGCCGGGAATAATATCTCTCCGGTATTGCGGATTCAGCACACGGAGCTGTTCGATATCCATCTGCAGCACATCGGCTACCTGCTGCAAATGCAGCATCTTATCTACCATAATGGTATCGGTTGCCATCGGCATACTTGTCTGTATCGGACATATATTATGATCGCAATAAAAATTCATAATATAATTTGCCGCAATATATAGCGGCACGTACGAACGTGTTTCGCGGGGAAGGTATTGGTATATCTGCCAGAAGTCGGTTTTGCCTCCTGAACGGCGGATAGCCCTGTTAACATTACCCGGTCCACAATTATAGGCGGCTAATACGAGGTGCCAGTCTTCGTAGATACTATACATATCTTTGAAATAACGGCAGGCAGCATGCGTCGCTTTTACCGGATCACGCCGGTCATCGACCAGGCTGTTTATTTCCAGGCCGTAGCTCTTACCTGTCGGCAACATGAATTGCCATAATCCACAGGCGCCCACACGGGAAATAGCTGTCGGATTCAGGGCGCTTTCCACTACAGCCAGGTATTTTAACTCGATGGGCAGGTTATGTTCATCCAATATCTGCTCGATTATGGGGAAATAATAATCTGCCATTCCCAGCATATATCTGACTAGTCCCCTGCGGCGTTCTGCATAGAGGTTGATGCTGTTCCGCACAATCTTATTATAAGTCATAGGGATCATGCGAGGCAAACTTTCCAGCCGGTCTTTTATAACGGCATCCGGGAAGTTAACATTATACTCATCATCGTGGCAGAACTCTTCCGTTTTGGAAAAGTATTTAACGTGCCAGGTACGGAGAAGGCTATCCACATTTGCATCCAGGCTTTCCGGTATATATCCGATATCGAGAGATAGTGAATCAGACGAAAGCACAGAATAGTTTGGTTCTTCAGGTAGTAGTTCTTCCTGGGCCTGAACGGTCAGCAAAAATACAAACAGGCCCGTTAAAATTGAAATATATTTGTTCATAAAAATCATAGTGTTGTTAGAAAGTAATCGTACAATTTAACCCGAGCGTCCGAGGAGTTATACGGGTTTGAGGAGACACCATCGGCTCTACCCGCATGGATAGGTCAGGTGAAATATCAAAGTCAAACAATTCGGCATCGATATATGCGTCGACCATGGTAATAAAATAGAATCCAACGGTCAGGATGATACTCAAGTCCCGGTATCGCCTGAAAGAATCTTTACGGCTTTTTAAGGTTTGTTGTTGGCCTGTATTATTTACATGTTCTTTAGCGTTCTCCTGAGTGACTCCGGTAATGATATTTATCCACGCTTCATTGAAAGTATAATCGACTTCTACTCCCTCAGGAGTATTTTGAACCAGTTCATTATAAGCAGTGGCATCTTCCAGCATGGTTTTATACCCGTTCCAGTAATCCTGGTAATTCTTGTTGTTCCAGGTAACGGCATACAGGAAGCCCATAAATCCTCCGTAAACAAGTGGCAACTTCCAGTATTGCCGGTTATAAATCTGTCCCATACCGGGGATAATACTATAAAGTATAGCCCTCGTAGAATTAGGCTTGAAAGCCTTGGTGGAAACAACAAGTTCCGGAGCTAATGTAGAATCCACTACTACGATGGCAGAGTCAGCGGCTATCAAAACCGCTTGCGTTAAGGAATCAGGAGTTTCGACAGTTATCGTATCGGTTTTAGTTTCTATATCTTCTATGATCTCCTGGGCGTTCCCTGTAAAGGGGAAACATAAAAACCATAAAGGAAATAGTATGGAACTCCATATGTTTACTGTCGCCCGCACCCTTTTCCTCCTATATATTATTTTAATTGATCAAACAAACCGATCAATCGTTCCAAATCTTCTTCTGAATTAAAAGGAATACTTATTTTTCCTTTTCCGTTTTCATTGTAAGTCAATTGCACTTTCGAATTAAAGAATTTAGAAAGATGTTCTTTCAGCATCTTATATTCTTCCGGTAGCATTGACTTCCGTTTACTATCGGTAGCCTGCTGTTTCTTCTGAGGTTGTTCACCCGCGGCTACTCCACGTACCAGTTCTTCTACCATCCTGACAGACAATCCGTCGGAAAGGATCTGTTCATACAAAGCAAGCTGTACTTCCGGATCTTCCACAGGGATTAATGCGCGGGCATGTCCCATATCGATTTTCTTGTCCTTCAGGCTCATTTGTATTTCGGCAGGAAGTTTTAACAGGCGAAGATAATTCGCTATCGTTGTTCGTTTCTTTCCCACCCGTTCGCTTAGCTTTTCCTGTGTCAGTCCGTAATTGTCGATCAGTTTTTGATAAGCAAGGGCAATTTCGATAGAATTCAGGTCTTCGCGTTGAATGTTTTCGATCAACGCCATTTCCACTACATTTTCATCTTCAGCCGTTTTGATATACGCCGGGATACGTTCCAATCCGGCTTTTAAAGAAGCACGGTAACGGCGTTCACCCGAGATGATCATGTATTTATCCGGCGAAATCTCTTTTAAAGTAATGGGTTGTATAATGCCTAATGAGCGTATGGAAGCAGCCAGTTCATCCAAAGCTTCCTCTTCGAAAACAGACCGGGGCTGATCCGGGTTGGGTTGGATTTTACGAAGTTCAATTTCGCTGATAGACGATGAACCACCTGTCGTCAGGTCGTCCATAGTTATCAAAGCCTCCAAACCACGGCCCAGTGGTGATCTTTTTACTGCTGCCATAGTTATTTATTCTTATCTATTAATTCTTTAGCCAGTTGCATGTGGTTGAGGGCACCTTTCGACTCTGCATCGTATAGCAGGGCCGGTTTACCATAACTTGAAGCCTCACTCAATTTAATGTTACGTTGTATTACGGTTGTGAATACCAGATCACGGAACGGACGTTTTACTTCTTCATATATCTGGTTGGCCAGCCGGAGGCGCGAATCGTACATGGTCAGTAAAAATCCTTCGATCTCTAAAGACGGGTTTAGCTTTGATTTGATGATCTTAATGGTGTTCAGAAGCTTGCTGATACCTTCCAAAGCAAAGTATTCGCATTGTACGGGGATCATTACCGAATCGGCTGCCGTAAGAGCGTTTACCGTAATAAGTCCTAATGACGGAGAACAGTCGATCAGGATAAAATCGTACAGTTCTTTCAACGGGACCAATACTTTCTTCAGTATCTGCTCCCGGCTATCCATGTTTAACATTTCGATTTCCGCCCCTACCAGGTCGATGTGCGAAGGGATAACATCCAGCCGTTCTACTTCCGTCGGAACAATAGCTTTTTTGGCGTCATCACCGTTTACTAAACACTCATAGATGGATAAACTCACATTCCGGATATCGATACTAAGCCCTGAAGAAGCATTCGCCTGCGGATCGGCATCCACTACAAGAACCTTCTTCTCAAGTACAGCCAGCGATGCAGCCAGATTAATAGTAGTAGTAGTTTTTCCTACACCGCCTTTTTGGTTTGCTATTGCAATAATTTTTCCCATATTTTGCTCTAAACTTATTCTTATGCAAAACTAAACATTATCTAAACATACACAATCTAAATTACTTAAAACTATAATCTACCTGTTGATAAGTGGGCAAAACTGTTGAAAACTTTCCAACGATGGTCGTTTTATGTAACTTTTTTACCTGCTTTTTTGAAGAAGCAGATAATCCAGGATAGTCATGGCAGC
Organism: Tannerellaceae bacterium; assembly: GCA_032058265.1. GTDB lineage: Bacteria > Bacteroidota > Bacteroidia > Bacteroidales > Tannerellaceae > DFXE01. The sequence goes on along the minus strand of DAMCDT010000035.1, from coordinate 9,330 downwards.
CATAGCTTCCACAATAGGAACCGCACGGGCAACAACACATGCGTCATGACGTCCGCGCGCTTTAAGGATTGTGTCTTCTCCGGTAATGGTAACAGTCTCCTGTTCCATTAAAATCGTGGCAACCGATTTAAAAGCCACCCGGAAATAAATATCCTGTCCGTTTGAAATACCTCCCTGTATTCCTCCCGAATAATTGGTTCGTGTATTGATGGCGCCGTTATCGTTGTAGAAGCGGTCATTCCGTTCAGATCCCCGGTATAAAGCCGCATCAAAACCGTCGCCATATTCAAAGCCTTTCACGGCATTTATCGAGAGCATGGCATGCCCTAAGGCCGCATGCAGTTTATCGAAAACAGGCTCCCCCAGTCCGGCGGGAACTCCTTTAGCCACACAGGAAATAACGCCTCCTATCGTATCACCGTCGCCTTTTACCTGCATGATCAGCTCTTCCATAAGGGCGGCTTTCGCAGGATCGGGACAGCGGACAATGTTCTCTTCCGTGCGGCTCAGGTCGTATTCCTGATAGCTCCCTTCCAATTTTATTCCGCCAACCTGCGAAGTATAAGCTTGTATAGTGATATTATAAGGGCGAAGGGCCAGTTTGGCAATAGCTCCGGCTACACACCGGGCGATTGTTTCACGGGCCGACGAACGCCCGCCTCCCCGGTGGTCGCGTATGCCGTATTTTGTCTGGTAGGTATAATCCGCATGCGACGGACGGTAAACATTCTCCAGATTATTATAGTCGTTCGAGTGCTGGTTTTTGTTCCAGACAACAAAACCAATGGGAACACCGGTTGTCTTTCCTTCATAAATACCCGACAGGAACTGTACCTCGTCGTCTTCTTTCCGCGGAGTGGTTACTTTAGACTGTCCGGGTTTGCGGCGGCTTAATTCATGCTGTATGAAGTCAACGTCCAATTCAATTCCAGCCGGGCAACCATCTATCACACCGCCGACACCGGCGCCGTGAGATTCCCCGAAAGAAGTCAACCTGAATATACGACCGAATGTATTCACGCTACCTTTTAATGTCCGCAACCACTACAACCACCACTATTACAATCATCTCCACAGTCGTCACCACAACCGCATCCGTGGCCTCCCGACATAGCAGCGATTTCTTCTGCCGTAGGATCATGTACATCGATCACTTCTCCTGAGAAGTGCAATGTTTCTCCTGCAAGCGGATGGTTGAAGTCCATCAAAACAATATTGTCTTTTACTTCGATTACAGAGCCGTTCATACGATTGCCCATATCATCTACCATAGGAATCGTATTGCCTTCCTGTACCATTTTTTCGTCGAATTTTCCATCTACTACGAATATATCCTTCGGTAATTCCCGTATGTTGTCTTCGTTGTATTCGCCGTAAGCATCGTCAGGAGATATGGTAAAGTTAAATTTGTCGCCTACGCTTAATCCCTTCAATTCGTTTTCAAAAGCAGGGAGCATCATCTCGGCCCCGTAAATAAAACTTAAGGGCACTTCGGGGGTCGCTCTTTCCATCAATTCCAGTTCATCGCCTTCGCCAACGTTTAGATCATATGTAACCGAAACAAACTTGTTTGCTGTAATTTTCATATCCAGTTAATTTTTAATTGTATAAAAGAATGCAAAGATACGCATTATTTTTTATCTATCGCCTTCGAAAGGTTATTCAAAGCTTGTTCCAGGACAGATCGCGGACAACCTACATTCATCCGCATATATCCTTCACCACCCGGGCCGAACATTGTGCCGTCGTTTAAAGCTAATCCCGCCTTATTGACAAATAACGATACCAGTTCTTCCTGGCTCAGCCCTAATTCCCTGCAATCCAACCATACAAGGAAAGAAGCCTCTGGTTTATAAACCCTGATTGAGGGGATATTGTTCTTGATATAATCGGTTACAAAGCGTACGTTTTCAATAATGTAAGCACACATCTGCTCCAACCATCCCGATCCGTAAGTATAGGCAGCTTTCGTCGCTTCGTAGGCAAAGATAGTACCCTGTCCCAGCTCGCGGGCTTCCAGGTAAGAGAAAAATTTCTCCCGCAACTTTTCATCCGGAATAATAGCATACGAAGATACAATACCGGCTATATTGAATGTTTTACTTGGCGCCATAAAGGTGATGCTGTTGAGCGCTGCCGTTTCCGATACAGACGGTAAGGGATGATGCGTAACGCCGGGATAAACCATTTCGGCATGTATCTCGTCCGAAACGATCAGTATATCATGCTTTGCACAAATATCCGCCAGTTTAGCCAGCGTCTTTTTATCCCATACGACTCCACCCGGATTATGCGGGCTGCACAGGATAAAAACCTTGCAATCCTTATCGATAACAGCCTCCAGTTGTTCGAAATCCATCTCATAAACACCTCCGGTTAACCTGAGCGGATTGAATACGACTTTGCGCTGCATGGCTTCAGGAACTAACCGGAAAGGATGATAAACCGGCGGCTGTATGATCACCTTATCTCCCGGGGAAGTAAAGCAGTCTAATACGAAACCGATCCCCTTTACGATACCGGGGATATAGCTCAGCCATTCCCGCTTGATATCCCAATTATGCCTGTATTTTACCCAGTCTGTTATGCTGTTATAATAAGCGTCCGAATCAAACGTATAACCAAATACGCCGTGCGAACAACGTTTTATGATCGCGTCAGTAATAAAATCGGGTGTGCGGAAATCCATGTCGGCCACCCACAGCGGAATAAGATCAGCCTTCCCATACAGTTCTTCCAACCTGTCTACCTTAACACTGTCGGTACCCCTGCGATCGATGATCTCATCAAAATTATATAGCTTCATAGTAATATGAATTAGATTGTTTTTGTTAAAAGGAAAAGCAAAGATAGTTTTTTTTAATAAATAAAAACTGCCTTCTATATCTGTTTGGGATAAAGAAGGCAGCACTGCCATAACCACTTTTTAATATTAATCATTAGTGTTTTGGTTCTTAACGTAAATCTTTCAATAGTCCGGTTTAGCAGTTTAACGTAAATTCTTTCTGGTTATCTTTTCTTTTACATTACGAAGATACAGGCGCTGATTGAATTCTCAAAGACTCTTAATTTTCATTAATCTCAAAAACAGAATCTTTAATATTTCACCTGCTATTTAATATCCGACATATACAATTTACAACTTTTCGATGCTATATGTTGTATGATCTTCAAGTTAGCATGATAATGTAAAACTCGAAGCCGTCTCCTTCTTCGCGCATCGGCAGGACGTTGATAAAATACAACACTGATATATCCCCCGTGGTGTACTTCGGGGCCTACGGCTTGTGAGTTGGTGGCGTACCCGTACTTGAAGGTGTGGATCTCATTTTCTATAATATATGCGTTGTTTGTGATTGTATGCAGCAAAGATAACCGGTCCGGGCTTCTGGTAATACCCCATTAATGGGAGTTTTACGGCAGGTTGTTAGGTTGGGTGAAACGTGTTAATAAAAATCGGCCGTTAGCAAATAAAAATTGCTAGCGAGCAAATGGGAGGTGTGCCAGATCTTGCCAGGGTTGCCTATAGGAGTATTTATTTTTTGTTCTTTTTTAATGTTGAAAGGAACAAAGGAACAATTTTCTAACCCTCTTATAGAGAAACCTTGGCAAGATCTGGCACGTTTTGCTTTTTTATGATGTTATTTTACTCATTATTAGTTGTTTCTGTTTTTCTGTTTTCGGCTTCAATTTCTTCTTCCGTTACTCTTTTTACACCATATAAACGCTTGTTTTTGCGCCGGATTTGCGGAAATTGCTCTTTTTTTAGTACCCTCGACAACACATTTGCTCCGTTTTGGGTGATTTGAAGGAACGTTTTGACCGACAAAACCTGGAGGATTTGCGAGGCGGTGAGCCATTGGGTGGTGGAGGTGTCGGTGTCGAGGGGTTTGCGGAAGTAGGTGTAGAAGAGTTCTTCTTCGGGGGTGCGGACGCGGAAGTCTTCGTTGTTCCGGTTGATTTGTTCGATGTCGTCGGCATCGAGCCAGTAGCGGAAGCCTGATTTCAGCAGGGCGCAGGCTTGCGAAAAGACGCCGGTGTAGTTGACGGGCGACTGGTAGTCGATGGTATGGGCTTCGAAGCACAGGAAGCGGCGCAGCCCGGTGAGGTCGCCCAGCACCTGGCTGTTGTTGACCGACGCGGTAAAAGAGGCGCGGCGCAGGTAGTTCTCCGGATTTTTACCATAAGCCCGGCGTTCGCGTATCACCTGTTTGGTGATCATCTCCTTTAGCTGGCTGAGTTCCTTTGTCGATAATCCTTCCATTTCGTCGAGGTTGACCAGGATACATTCCGACAAGGTTAGTTTCGAGTCGGTAGAGTAGGGGTTCGGTACGCCTGAGTAACGGTACGCCCGTAATTCGGGCGGCACCAGGTTGCAGCACCATTTGGTCTTGCCCAGACCCTGCTTGCTGCACAGCATCAGCACGGTATGGTTCGTTACGTCGTCGTACAGGGCGCAGGCCACCATCGCTACCAGCCATTTGCACAGGCATTCGTGCCACAGGCGTTGGTCTGAGGTCTGTACCGTTTCCGCCAGTTCGCCGATATAGTCGGTCGTGCCGTCCCATTCCGGAAGAGAAGAGAAATATTCTTCAAAGGGATTGTAGAGCTTGCAGAAGTCGGAGATCAGTATCGAATGAAGGTCTTTCTGGCTGCACGCGATGCCCTTTTCATTCAGTTCGCGCCACATGCTGTTTTCCGTCAGGTCGTTTATCGGCTGGAATGTCTTCTTTGAGCCTTTCTGCCGCCATTCGGGGCGCTGTGTGACGATGTTGAAGCGCAGCATATACTTTCCTTTCAGAGTCGTTTCAATATTACTCATCAGACGTGCGCAGCGTTCTTTTTTCTCTTCGGATTTCAGTTGTTCCATGTTGTGCTCGGCGGTATGCGAATAAGCGCTGTTTACCAGGTTGCGCAATTCCGTTTCGGGGAGGTCGGCAAAGCTGACGCGTCCGTAGTTCATAACATCTTCCGCCGACAGCCCCGCCTGGTTGCAATAGTTGGCGAACAGGTACGCGTAATTATTCCGGTTGCCTTCTTCATACTTTGTACGGCGGGTAGTCTTTTTACGGGCGGCGGATAACTTCTGTGATATCTCTTTAGGGGTGAAAGCCGTTTCCTGCCCGCCTGCCCCCGTGGTGTGTTCCATCAGCGGCAGGCCTGCCGTATCGGCGCTGCATTCTCCCTTCAGGAACGGCACATGGCGGGGGTTGATGTAGATCAGGGGGTCGTAAGAGACGAAACACAGGCGTCCGACGTCTTTCCCCGACGGATCGATTACCACGCCGAGCAGCTTCTCGTAATATTGCTGTACGGCCAGGAATGTCTGGCGGTGGTTCTCTGCCGTAACCGGATGGCTTACGGATGGCACGACGCCTATTTTCAGACCCCGGCCCCCGGGACTGCGGAAGCAGAAAAGGGTATGCGGTATGGCGGCTGCTTTCTCTTTGAGGGCCTCGACGCGTGAGGAGTCTATCTTGTCGATATCCAGCATCACCCATCCGTTGTACCGGTCGATGTTTTCGTCTATCCTGCGGCCTTTATAGGTGGCCGACAGGGTGAAGCCCGGCAGGCCTTTCTTCAGCTTATCCGCGGCTTCGCTGTCGCCTTTTGCCAGGGCTTCCTGCAGGTTTGTAACACGGGCGGCATAGCCTCCCTCTTTTATGGCGTTTAAGACTTCTGCCAACCGCATATTGCCACAATTGCGGTGGAAGTTTTTAAAAATGCTAATCATTTGTTTGTGTTTATATTAGAGTTAATAAAAATTTGAGAAGTGTCAGGGTTCTCCGAGATGTTCGATAATACATGCTACCTGCTTGGGCGTAAAGCACCGTTGTCCGGAGATATATCCCATCTGCCTGAGTTGTTCCGACAGGGCGGGGTGGTAGTCAATCCACCGCCTGAGTTGCCGGGTAGCGCTTTGTGCGTTTAAACGGGGGTTGTATAGCCCCGCTAATTCGGATACATAATAAGCCCGTATCCTGAAAAACGAATCTTTGTTTTCTTCCATTTCATGTGTTTTGGTTAATGAGTTATTGTATGTGGCAAAGATACGAATTATTGTTTATTATTATGCGAAACTATTTCAACAAAATAGTTTCTTATATCGTTTATAATAAGATAGATATGTTTATATATCGAAACATATCTTATTGTAAATTATTATATATTCAAAAATAGTGTTTTTTTGTGAATATATTTGTTTTTCAACGTTAGATATCTACTTACCTTAATGGATGATTTTCTTTATATACAGGGCAATGTCGTCCTCTTTAGTGAGTTTTAGTTTCAGTTTCAATCGGTGTTTGGTGGTACGTACAGTGTTGGGATCGACATGTAAAATATTGGCAATTTCTTTTGATGAAAAGTCCATAAAGATGTAAGTGCAGTATTTAAGGTCTAAAGCGGTCAGCCTTTGGTCGGCTTTTTCCTGTAATTTTAAATAGAAATGCGGATGTACTTTTTGCATAAGCTTGGAAAAATCTTCAAAACTCTTGTCCGTGATACTGTCTGCCAATAGTAATTCCTTCAAATCGTCGTCGTTCAACTGGTTTTTTTTGATTTTATTTTTTATCCGTTCGATGGTTTCGTTCTTTTTATCTAATTGAGTGCTTTCTACGATTAATTCTTTTTGCAAACGATTTATTTCCAGCGCTTGTCTTTCCGCCTTTTCTTTTTCAAGCTCCATCTGGAGTTGAATCAGTTTCTGCTTTTGCCTGGAATATCGGAGCCTGGCGTTATATAAGATTAATATTACCACTAATAAAATCAAAAGTAACAAGCCAATCCAAATGAATGTGGTCTTTTGCCTCTTTTGCCTCTCCTGTTCGATGAGCAGTTTTTGTTCGCCTTCTTTTACTTTGAATTTGGCTTCCGCAGTTTTCCCTTCCCGGATATATCTGTTTCTTAATGATTTCTCTTTATACTCTACTACCGAAGCCATTTCGCGTGCCGCTTCTTTGTAACGCTCTTGCATGTCGTATAAATTGTATAAAGACTGATGCAATTTTAAATACAGGGAGATGCTCCTTTCGTTTCCTTTTACATTTTCTTCGACAATGGAAAATCCTTTTTTCAGAAGTTTTTCAGCTTCCTCGTAATTCCTCCTGTCTGCTTCTACATCCGATTTGGATATGTACATGGCAATTTGCACCTGGTAGTCTTGCTTTTCAATACTTATCCGTAATCCTTTATCCGCGTAATAAATAATGGAATCAGGATAGATAAAGTGTCCGGCTTCGGTAACATCGTTGCGGAAGTGAGAGGAAAGGTTTGCCAATGCCAGCGTATAGCTAGCCGGTGGTATATATGAATCCGAAGTTTCGTATACTTCCACGGCTTTGCTCAGAGCATAGTATATAGAATCCCTTAATTCTTTGTTATACAAACCGGTTTCACTTTTTTGCTGCTGCTTGATCAGCCGTAAGGAAGTACCGTATTTTGACCATGCGTTGCAGATGAGGCTCCTGTCATTGCTTTTTATGGCAGCATTCAGGAAGAGCAGGCTGTATTCTTTGGTTTTTTGAATATCAGAGTAAGAATAATATACAAAAAACCAGTAATAGGTTTTTGCCAGCATCACCCAATCATGTTCGTCTTTGTAAAAATCGAATATCCCGTAGAGCAGCGCAGGAACATCTTCGTGGTCGCCGAGCAGTAACCTGGTTTTGACCATTTGCATGGCGACGTTGGCTTTTATTTCGTTATCCTGTGTGTCTTTGATGTAGTTCGCGCAAAAGTCTAAATCAGCGTACGAGTCGTCCATATTGCCTTCAATGGCATTCAGCGCAGATAAGTATGCAGCGGCAACTGCTTTCGCCTCACGGTCATTGCCCTGCTTTATACTGTCGGCAAGGGCTCTGAGTTTTTCATAGTGTTCATTGGAAGAACTATATATGTCAAGCAATTTGATTAATGTTGTGTGTTTTTCACTTGAATGATCTTTTTGTTGAGTCATTACAGATTTTAAGGAGTCGATTGCATTTTGCTGACAATGACAACAAACGGCGAAGAATGCCTGTAAGAGAATGAATAAATATAGAGATCTCATCTGAAATAGTAGATATTTGAAAACCTATACACGAATTATGGATTAAAAATAAATGAATAATCCTTAAAATCCTAATCCATAACCCGCATATTTACTTATTCTTCTGTTGTATTCTAAAATGTTCTGATCAGTTCATACGATTTGCCGGCTGTGGCTGTGCCTGAATCTTCGTATATAAGCTTTCCGTTCTTGTATACCTTTACATCGATCGTTGCGGGTTCAGGATTTCCTACGCCTATCAATGATACATTTACCACAAAATCAAACATAATAACTTTTTCAGTCAATTCGAATGTGTTTGCCGAAGAAAAGGTGTAGTTGCTATCAGCAAGTATCGGTGTGGTAAGTTCTTTACCTGAGGCGTCTTTCACCAGGGCAATCAGCCCGTCTTTCTTTACTCCGGTCAAGCCTACCTGTTTGAAATAATGATCGGCTCCGCCTCCGAAACTGACTTCAACTTTGTAAGAATCCGGTGTGTTGTTGATTTCGGCATTATCATCGTCGTCACCGCATGATGAAAGAAAAGTTACACAACCCAAAAGAATCATTATAAAAAAAATGTGCCTTGTATTCATAAGCATTTTATTAAGTGATAAATAATATTATTTCGGACAAATGTAAAAACAAATCATTGTTGCATGCGGGTAAATAGTGTATACAAAATGTATACAAAAGCATGAATTTCCGTATGAACAGGACACTGGCGGCAGTTGGCGGTCAGCGCCCTTTTGACGCGTTGTACCTTTGGTTTGGATTTAGTACTGAACCGTTTATTATTAATCACTAAAAAGTAAAAAACACATGGCATTAACTTACAAATTGGTCTTGAAAAAGAACATGTCGCCGAAAGCCCCTGAAGGGCAGAAACTGTATTACGCGCAGACCCGGGGCACGAGGATCTACACTTTCGAGGAGATCTGCCAGGACGCTGCCGATACGTCGACGCTCTCGAGCGGTGACCTGAAACTGGGTGTTGACCGTATCACCAAACTTCTGATAAAAAGCCTGAAAAAGGGTGAAGTGGTCCACATGGGTGAACTGGGGAATTTCCAACTGCTGACAAGCAGCACCGGCAGCGAAACGGAAGAAAGCTTTACACAGGCGAACCTAAAACGTTGCCGCCTGGTATTCCGTCCCGGCGCACAGCTCCGCTACCTGAAAGAAACCGTCGCCAGCGAACGCTACAAACCGGACGTGGTGAAGGAAGAGTGCTCACGAATCCATATAGATGATTGATTCATCAATCATCTATATGGATTAATTGAAAATTGAAAATTGAA
>DAMCDT010000034.1:4285-17669 GCA_032058265.1 Tannerellaceae bacterium | reverse complement strand
GGAATTCATCATCCTGATTATGGGTATAACTTTTAAAGGATGCAGTATCGGCTTCCATCATTTCTAATTTGTACTGCAACTTTATCATCTCCAGCTCTAATTTTCCATTGCGTTCAAGCAGTTCTTTATTTTTTTCCCTTAAATTAAGATAGGAGGAAACTGAGCCAGTAACTGAAACTATATTAGCTGTGATCACATTTGCCGTACTAAACATAATATGCTGCTGATAAGCATTGTTACGGTAAATCAACGTGAGCGAAATAATTTCAAGTAAGATAAATAAAAACCAATGCCGTTTTCCAATTAGAAAGTCAAGCAGTTTACGCATAATCAGTTGACAGTTGACAGTTGACAGTTGACAGCGAGCATTCCAAATTGTCAACTGTCACTTGTCAACTGTCAACTATTTTTTATCGTATAAGGAAATTAAACTTATCTATATTCTTTAATGCTATACCGGTTCCTTTTGCAACAGCGTGTAATGGGTCTTCTGCTACGTGGAACTGTATATTGATTTTTTCGGTCAAACGTTTGTCAAGACCTCTCATAAGAGCGCCACCTCCGGCTAAATAGATTCCGTTACGTACGATATCGGCATACAATTCAGGTGGTGTTTGTTCTAATGCACTTAAGATCGCTGCTTCCATCTTTGAAAGCGATTTTTCAAGGCAATGCGCGATTTCCTGATAAGATACGGATACTTCCATCGGAAGCGCAGTCATCTGATTAGGGCCGTGAACCACAAAATCTTCCGGCGGATTATCAAGGAATGTCAGTGCCGAACCAACATTTATTTTTATCTGTTCAGCAGTGCGTTCGCCTACTTTTACATTATGCTGGCGACGCATGTATTCCATAATATCGGCAGTGAGGTCATCACCGGCTATACGGATGGATTTGTTTGAAACGATGCCTCCTAGAGAAATAACGGCAATTTCAGTGGTTCCCCCGCCTATATCCACCACCATATTACCTTCGGGCGCTTCAACGTCTATACCTATCCCGATAGCTGCTGCCATGGGTTCATAGATCATATAAACATCACGCCCTCCAGCATGTTCGGCAGAGTCACGAACAGCACGTAACTCGACTTCGGTACTTCCCGAAGGAATACATACAACAATACGTAGAGAAGGTGAAAACCAGCGGTTCTTTGAACCGATCATTTTAATCATACCACGGATCATTTGTTCCGCAGCAAAGAAGTCGGCTATCACACCATCCCGCAAAGGACGGATCGTCCTAATATTCTCATGTGTTTTACCATGCATTTGGCGCGCTTTTTCACCAACTGCCAATACTTTATCCGTGCGCCTGTCTAACGCCACTACAGAGGGAGCATCGACAACAATTTTACCATTACATATAATAATAGTATTTGCTGTACCCAGATCCATCGCTATCTCTTGAGTAAAAGAAAATAATCCCATTTGACCGTTTTTTCGAAAGTTAAAACTTAATGTTTAAAATGACGGACTCCCGTCTTTACCATTGCTAAACCATGTTCATTGCAATATTCAACCGATAACTTATCATTTACCGAACCTCCCGGCTGGATAACTGCTGTAATACCTGCTTTATCTGCTATCTCCACACAATCAGGGAAAGGGAAGAAAGCGTCAGAAGCCATTACCGCACCATTAAGATCAAACTCGAAAGAATGGGCTTTTTCAATGGCTTGTTTTAAAGCATCCACACGTGAAGTTTGTCCGACACCACTGGCACATAGCTGTTTATTTTTCACCAATGTGATAGCATTCGACTTACTATGCTTCACTAATTTATTGGCAAACAATAAATCTTCAATTTCCTGTGATGCAGGATGTTTCTCTGTCATTGGCTCCAGATCATCAGCTGTCTGGATACTCAAATCTTTGTCCTGCATTAATACACCGTTCAACAATGAACGGAATTGTATTGAAGAAGTTCCAGCGCCTTTCCGTATGAGGATGATACGGTTTTTCTTTTGCATCAATACTTCCAATGCATCGGTATCATAATCAGGAGCAATAATAACTTCAAAGAATATTTTATTGATCTCTTCAGCTACCTCCTTATTGATAGCTACATTGGTGACTAGTATACCACCAAAGGCAGAAACCGGATCACCGGCTAAAGCATCTTTCCATGCTTCAACTACTGAATTACGTGAAGCAATACCACAGGCATTATTATGTTTTAGAATAGCAAATGTCAATTCATCAAATTCATCGATCAACGTTACCGCAGCATCAATATCTAACAGGTTGTTATAAGAAATTTCTTTCCCGTGTATCTGATCGAATAAATCATTGAACTTACCAAAGAACTTGGCTTTCTGATGTGGATTTTCCCCATATCGAAGATGCATTGGTTCGTCAACAGCATTTCTGAACGCAGAACCTTCTTCACCATCAAAATAATTGAAAATCGCAGAATCATAACCTGAAGACACGGCAAAGGCTTCTTTAGCAAACCATCTTCGGTCTTCCAGAGTAGTTTCCGCCCCGTTTTCTTCAAGTATGTGTAATAATGGTGTATATTGAGCTTTTGAAGCAACAATAACTACATCCTTATAATTTTTAGCAGCAGCTCTAATCAAGGAAATGCCGCCGATGTCAATCTTTTCTATAATATCTTGTTCAGGAGCTCCTGACGCAACTGTTTCTTCAAAGGGATATAAATCTACAATAACAAGGTCTATTTCCGGAATGTTATATTCAGTCAGTTGAGCTTTATCTGTTTCATTATCACATCTGGCAAGGATACCTCCGAAAACTTTCGGATGAAGTGTTTTCACCCGTCCGCCTAAAATTGAAGGATAACCCGTAAGTTCTTCCACCGATTCACAGGGTAAACCTAATGATTCAATAAAGGTTTGGGTTCCACCTGTAGAAACAAAACTAACGCCTTCCTCATGAAGCTTCCTTAATATCTCATCTAGTCCATCCTTATGATATACAGAGACTAACGCACGTCTCATTCGCTTCAATGCAGTCATCTTATACTATTTACATTATTTTGTTGCACAAAAATAGATAATTATTTCTAATTAGCTTAGAGAGAAAGTAAAAACCTTACACTAATTCTAATTTTTATGTTAATTCTCGATTTTCATATCTTTTAAACCTAATTAAGAAATGACATTTTGCTATACAAATACGGTTTATAATAACATTATTCAGGTATTATACTCATTTAGCCAACTTCGTTTTTTATATACCAAATACCTTTTACAACAAAAATTGATGGTTATGTAAAAAAATGATAACGATCATTTATAAAAATCATTGCGATCATTTTGCAAAAAGGATGCATTCATTTGACTAAATGGTTTTATCCTTTGTAGCAAATGTCCGTCATATTTTGTTAAAGAGGTCGGAATTCCGTTTTGATAGCAAATCTCTACCCCCAAAAAGGGGACTTTTTGTTAGAGTTATATTGCGTCTCCCCTTTTCTTTGTTAATTTGTATTTTTGTAATGGCAAATGCGGACGATATTAAAAGAGACCCTCGTTTACATGGGTCAAATACGCTTCAAATTCAATAGATAAATTATCAAAATGTCAAAATATCATTTTGCTATTTTATGTTTTATCTCAAAGTGCTGTTTAAATTTCATTCAATACACCCCTATATGCTTTTCTAATCCCATCTATCACCTTCCACTTTCTGCCTCAACATGCTATTTATGAGAGATTAACGTGTGGAAGATCATCTTCCACTCATTAAACCTTTCCCCGACATGGTTTGAAAGACATCGTGGAAGGTGATAGATTTTTAAACAGGCTCTTAATAAACCGTTTTTTCTTAAAAAATTAAGTGACACAAATATTACAATCTTATACATGCAAAAGGTATAATGGTTGGCATAACCACCCTACCCGGTCCGAGATGATTATTGCGGATACATACTCCTTATCAGGGACATAAAGAAAATGATATTACAAACTAGATTGCTTTTGAGCCTATTCCTAAGGGTATATATTCGGCATTACTCCTGAATCACCGGAAGAATTTATTAAGCAAGTAAAAATTGAAATAGCTTCCTTTTTTCGTATCTTTGCGCTCTCATTTACAAATTTATAGGCAATAAGATATGATAACGGTCAATAATCTGGACCTTCAGTTCGGGAAACGAATATTATTTCAGGATGTTAATTTAAAGTTCACTTCCGGTAATTGTTATGGAATTATCGGTGCAAACGGCGCAGGAAAATCTACTTTCCTCAAAATAATCAGTAAAGAGATGGATCCTACCCGTGGAACTGTTTCATTAGGTCCGGGCGAAAGGTTATCTGTTTTAAGCCAGGATCACTTTGCTTTCGACGAATATACAGTACTGGATACAGTACTTATGGGACACAGTAGCTTATGGGAGATCATGAGTGAAAAGAATGCTTTGTATGCTAAACCTGATTTCAGTGACGAAGACGGCATCCGTGTTTCGGAACTGGAAGAAAAGTTTGCCGAAATGGAAGGGTGGAATGCCGAAAGCGACGCAGCCAGCCTATTAAGCGGTTTAGGTATTAAAGAGGATTTGCACTATACAATGATGAAAGACCTCAGCGGTAAACAGAAAGTGCGTGTTTTATTGGCACGTGCATTATTTGGGCAACCAGACAACCTTTTGTTGGATGAGCCGACCAATGACCTCGACCTTGAAACTGTAAGTTGGTTAGAACAATACTTATCTAACTTCGAACATACGGTACTGGTAGTAAGCCACGACCGTCACTTCCTTGACTCCGTTTGTACACATACTGTTGACATTGATTTCGGCAAATTACAACTATTTGCCGGTAATTATAGTTTTTGGTATGAATCGAGTCAGTTAGCACTTCGCCAGCAACAGCAACAAAATAAGAAAGCGGAAGAGAAGAAGAAAGAACTGGAAGAATTCATCCGTCGTTTCAGTGCGAACGTAGCTAAATCAAAACAGACGACCAGCCGTAAGAAGATGATCGAGAAGCTGAATATAGAAGAGATCAAGCCTTCTTCCCGACGCTATCCCGGTATTATCTTCACACCTGCGCGTGAACCAGGTAACCAGATATTAGAAGTAAAAGGATTGACTAAAAGCATAGAGGGACATTATCTTTTCCGTGATCTAAATTTTAATGTGGAAAAAGAAGATAAAATCGTTTTCATTAGCCGTGATCCACGTGCTATGACAGCGCTTTTTCAAATCCTTAATGGAGAAGAGAAGGCAGATGCCGGTACTTATCAATGGGGACAAACCATCACTACAGCTTATTTACCGTTGGATAATGCTAAATATTTCAATTCGGATTTTAATTTGATCGAATGGCTTAGCCAGTTTGCCGAAGATACGAATGAAGTCTACTTAAAAGGATTTTTAGGACGCATGCTCTTCTCAGGTGAAGAGCTTCTGAAAAAAGTCAGCGTGCTGTCGGGAGGAGAAAAGATGCGTTGCATGATCTCGCGTATGATGTTGAAAGACGCAAATACATTAATATTAGATACTCCTACGAACCATTTGGATCTTGAATCGATACAAGCTTTTAATAATACGCTACAAACATATAAAGGAAATGTGCTTTTCTCCAGTCATGACCATGAGTTCATTCAAACGGTTTCTAACCGTATTATTGAATTGACTCCTAATGGAATCATTGATAAGATGATGGAGTATGACGATTATATTGTCGATCCGATCGTTGCCGGTCTCCGTGAAAAGTTCTATACTGAATAATCGCTCTGGCTTATGAAGAAACGAATACTCTTCATCCTCCTGGTTTTTATTTCATGGTTGCCATTACTTGCCATCCAGAAACCGGTGTTCATGCTGTATCATTCCAACTTAGCGGATGGTGTAACATTTATGGATTGGATGAGAGTCATATTGAACGGTTTGAAACTGGATTGTACAATTTCAGGGTATCTAACAGCCATTCCTCTTCTTTGTACAATAATTTCCGTATGGTTTCCAGGAGCTTATTTACGGAAAATACTGAAAGTTTACTTCCTTATTATGGCGATCCTAATCGCCGCGATCTTTGCTGTTGATATCGCGCTGTATGGTTATTGGGGATTCCGTATGGACGCGACGTTATTTTTCTATATGCAGTCTCTTTCTGATGCTTTTGCAAGTGTCCCGGTAATTCTCTTTGTTCAGCAGTTGATCCTCTTTGTCATATATGCTTTATTGATCAATTGGGTTTTCAGCCGTTTTATTGTCCCTATACTACCCGACACGCCTGTAAGAAAGAAAGTTTTAAATACATTGGTATATATTATCATCGGAGGGATATTATTTATTCCTATCCGGGGCGGAGTTACTACCTCAACAGCTAATGTAGGGATGGTTTACTTCAGCAACAACCAGTTCTTAAACCATGCGGCCATTAATCCGGCATTCAGCCTGATGACTTCCTTATCCAAACAACAGAACTTCGCGGCTCAATTTGATTTTTTTGAAGAAGATATTAGAAAGGAAATATTCGAACCTTTGGTCACCCCCAAAGATAATATTGACTATCCTCGGGAAAAGACTGAACTACTGAACACAAAACGTCCTAATATCCTATTAATCATACTTGAAAGTTTTTCTGCCAATGTTATTGAAACAACAGGTGGAGAAGCAGGCATTACACCTAATTTGAACCGTTTGTGTAAAGAAGGAGTATTATTTACGAATTTCTATGCCAATTCATTCCGAACAGACCGGGGATTAGTTTCTATACTAAATGGATATCTCGCGCAACCGACTACCTCTATCATGAAATATCCTCCCAAAAGCCAGACTCTCCCTTCCATCTCTAAAGAATTAATCAAAGAAGGATACATAGCTGATATGCTGTATGGTGGTGATATTAACTTTACCAATATGCAGAGTTATTTTTATAGCTCCGGTTACAGTACCATAGTTGCCGACCGTGATTTCCCACTAACCAGTCGCCTGAGTAAATGGGGAGCTAATGATGATATTACATTCGATTACCTGTATAAATCCTTATCAAATAAACAAAGACAATCACCATGGTTCAGTACTTTCCTTACTCTAAGCAGTCACGAGCCTTTTGAAGTACCCTATCACCGCTTACAGAATCCATATCTCAATTCCGTTGCTTTCACAGACAGTTGCATAGGGGATTTTATGGATAAGATAAAACAGACACCAGTATGGGAAGACCTTTTGATTATCATGGTTCCCGATCATGGTTATCGCTATCCCGAAAATATAAAGGAGCATGAACCGGCACGTTACCATATACCCATGATCTGGTTGGGAGGCGCAGTAAAAGAACCTGTTATAATTGAAACTATAGCCAATCAAACGGACTTAGCGGCCACTCTGCTAAGTCAATTAGATTTGCCGCACGATGAATTTACTTTTAGCAAAGATATAATGGATATGGCATATCCTACATACGCCTTTTATACTTTCCATAACGGTTTCGGTTTTATAGACAGCACCGGTATTTCCGTATATGACAATGAAAGCGATAAGCCTCTTATCGAATCTCCCGCAGAAAACAGTACCGAAAGAATAAACAACGGAAAAGCTCTTCTTCAGACCCTTTATGACGATATGGGAAACAGGTAACTATTCCTATTCATGATCAGTGACAATTGAAGCCGGAAGCTTGCAATCGATCAATTTCTTTTCCTTTGATTTAATTTGGTCTAATAATATTTCAAATGCCCGTTTGGATATTTCTTCCATCGGCTGTCTGACATAAGGGATGGATACACCGGTGGCAGCATCGATGCGACCGAATCCTATTACCTGAACATCTTTCTGTAGCTTTACACCTAAATTAGCCATGCATCGTATTGCTACGGAGGATAATCCTCCTGTAGCCAGAAAGAGGCCGTCAATGCATAATGTATCGCCACATTTGTCTTTCAAAAAATCCGTTACTTCATTCCTGGAATTATTGTAATCTACTTCACAGATTAAGTCTTCATCATAATTGCCTGATTCTAATAAAGCATCCACAAAACCTCTTTTCCTTTCCTGTATATGCATTAAGTTTTCCCGGTAAGAAATTAAGGCAATTTTTTTACATCCTTTACCAATTAATAATTGAGTAGCCATTTTGGATACTTCGTAATTATTAATAGTTACCCTGCTTGTATTAAATGAAGGAAAATAACGGTCTATAAAAATCATAGGTATTTTAGGATTTAATTCCTCAATATATCCTTCTTCAATATTGGTAATCGGCACCATAATTATTCCGTCAACCTGCCTGTTTGTTAACATCTTAAAAACTTTTTCCAAGCGGTTCTTTTTCTCACCTGTATTAACTATAATTAATGCGTATCCATTTTCTTCGGCATACTCTTGTATATGATAAGCTAATTTACCGAAAAAAACATCAGATATATCTGCTACAACTAAAGCAATAGTATGAGTTAATCCTGTGCGGAGACTCCTTGCAACTTCGTTAAACTGGTAATTCATTTGTTGGGCCGTAACTAAAATCTTACTTGCTAGCTCTTCACTGATACGGCCTTCTTTCTCTTTCCCATTAAGCACGAAAGAAACCGTAGAACGGGCGACTCCAACGGCATCCGCAATATTTTGCATAGATACTTTTTTGGCTGGTTTATCCATCATATAAATAGATTTTTATTTTACAAATTTATTAATAAATTCCCATAATAATAAATATATTTATAATCAAAGTATTAGAAATAAAAATAAAAAAATATCATAATTCTCTGATCCAAATATTCCTGAAACTAATGGGTGCACTATCATCGCCATGTGCTTGCAATCGTATAGGCCCTTTATCGTGTTTTTTAACCTGAGGTAAACCTACGTAAGGGGTGGTTCCAAGAATAATTGTATTGTTCTGAATCAATACGCCATTATGCAAAATAGTTACTAATGGTTTGGTCCGATACGTTCCATCTTCTTTAAATGTAGGGGCAGTATAAATAATATCGTATATATTCCATTCTCCGGGAGGCCTCATGGCATTTACCAACGGAGCTGTCTGTTTATAAATACTTCCGGCCTGTCCGTTTCCGTAAGTTATATTATTATAAGAGTCCAGTATTTGTACCTCGTAAATGTTTTGCAGGAAAACACCACTGTTTCCCCTTAACTGGCTTTCACCTTCAATATCTTTTGGTATACGCCATTCAATATGCAATTGGAAATCACCAAACGATTGTTTCGTTTGAATATCTCCTGCCTTTTTATTTACGATGATGACCCCGTCTTTAACGATCCATTCAGCATGGGTTCCTTCAGAGCTAACAAATTTAGACATATCCTTTCCTTCTACCAATACATTTTTATCGGGCGCTTTTTCCCATTTGGAAAGATCTTTCCCGTCAAAAAGTATAATGGCATCGGAAGGGGGCTTGACATAATTGTTTGATATTTCTTTTCCGGGACTAACAACAGGTGGTTGTGGTGTCCAGAACTCGGTCATCTCATGTGTCATAGGAGGTGTCGCCGGAAACTTATTATCCTGTGCATTTAAACTACTACTTATAAAAACATATACAACAATAATTGCAATAATATTTTTTTTCATATTCATTTTCTTTGATTATCTGTCTTCACCCATTTTATCTCAGGTGTATATTGGTTTGAGCCGCTCAGTTATGTATTTCATACTTTCTGTGGCAGATTCAAGAGGAGTCAGTATCGTTTTGTCTTGTTCCACATTCAGCCAGCCTTTATAATTAATTTCTTTCAAGACTTTCATTACTGCCGGGAAATCTACTTCGCCTTTACCTAATTCCCGGATATTAGGTCCGAAATTCGGATGGGTGAATATGCCTGCCGCATCTTTCAGATGGAAATAGTTCAGCCGGTCTTTGTATTTACGGACTATCTCGACTACGTTGCCGCCACCTAATAAGATATGTCCTGTATCGGGTACCATAGAGACATACCGCGGATCTGTAAGTTCCATTGCAAGATCAATTTCTTCCGGTGTTTCCACAATTGTATTAACGTGCGGATGCAAGCCTATTTCTAATCCGGCATCCTGTGCTACCTTTCCTAATTCATCCAACATAGGCGCCGAACCTCTGATCATTTCAAAAATATCACCTTTTGCTCTTCCCGGTGGGCCTATAATGACATTCTTAGCGCCATAAAATTGGAGGTTTTCCAATGTGTTGCGGAAAGCGGACAATATATTCTCCCGTTGAGATTTATCATAAAACTTTCCGCCGAAGTAGTTACCGGAAACCGTCAGATTCTTCTCTCTTAATAAATCCCTGAAGCTTTCCCTTGTAAACCCAAACTTATTCAATTCATCTTTGCGAGGTGTATATTCTATTCCGTCCAAACCCAGATCAGCTATATTTTGTACAGCTTCTGACAATGAAATATTCTGTCCTGAAAAATCACGCCACAGTATCCATCCCATAGACCAACGAATATGCTGAGGTTTACTTTTTATACAAGACGGTAATCCCCAACCTGCTCCAGCTAATAAAGCCGAAGACATAGCCACATTTTTAATAAAATTCCTTCTATTCATAATTGTTCTTTTTATATCTGTTTTTTATATTTTCATTTTTGTTCCTACCAACAAAAGAGAGGTAAAAACAATCTTTTTAAAGAGCATTCCGCTTACTTTTATGAATTAATTCTTTTGTGCCACCGGCTTGGCACACTTATGCCAACGTAGTGGCACTTTAATGCCACAGTTATGGCACAGTTGTGCCATAACTGTGGCACGGAGAAGTGATTACACTGTGAGGAACAATCGCATAAAGCATAAAGGTACGGAACTTACCATAATTGCCATATTTCTTCCTGCAGTCGATCCATGTACTTATAAAACAATTTCAAAAACCTTAGACATATTGTACCTGTTACTGGCGTTCTGTGCCCTGGCAGCTACTCGTACGTAATAAGTTCCCGGAGACAAATCTTTTACAACGTCTGTATATTCCACACCTGAACTTTGGTTATTCAATGTTCGGGAGACGGATTTATCAGAATAGTTAACACCGATGTTCGGATTATTTTTAGCTACATATATTTTGACATCTTGTAGGTTTGTTTCTCCTCTATTCGTTACTGTATATTTTACAGTGATCGAATTACCGGAGCCTTTTACCTCAGCAACATCGATAGAGACATAAGGTGTTACCACAAAATCATGTTCAACAGTCCCTTTTATATCCATAGTGATTCCTTCAACGGGTAGAAAAGCACCTTCTACCGGAGTAATGATATATTTGCTTGAGAATACTTTCGTGTTCTGGAAGGTACCATCTGCTTTACCCCAAAAGTAAATGGGCACAGGTGTTTCTGACCATCCAATATCTTCCAGTTTGATCCGGAATCCATTAGGTTGTTCAGTCTGGATCGGTTCGTTAGTAAACTTATCTATAACCGCACCTCTGAATGTTTCTGATGGTTCAGGCATATCATCCATACCACATGAAACCATGAACAGGAGTGAGAGTAAGAAGCATGTTACATTTTTTATTCTTTTCATGACTGTAATTATTAATATCCAGGGTTTTGTACTAAATTTTTATTACTTCTGATATCGCTTGGATTCAGAGAAGTATAATATGTATGAGGATGGAACGTATAGGTTCTTTCCGTGCGAGGTTTCTTCAGGAAAATATATTTACCCTCATCAAACACATAATATACTTGAAGCGTCATCCACTGACGATTGGCTATTTCTTTATCGGCCACCCGCCAACGGATCAGATCCCAGAACGTTTGTCTTTCAAAGGCTAATTCGCAGCGCCTTTCTTTTCTTACTTTTTCTAATGTAAAATCACTCGCTGAAAGTGGAGTTGTTCCTGCCCTATCTCTGATTTCATTAATTAATTTGCGGGCCTTTTCCATATTATCACCTCCCCCTATTTCAACCAACGCTTCCGCATAATTCAGCAGAACTTCCGCATAACGCATTTCAATCCAGGGATGTGCTTCCATTTTATCTGCATTCGCACTTGGCAATGCTTCGTCACAATATTTCCTGAAATAAAAACCGGAAGTAGTTGTTTCAGATGTACCCGGCCCACTCGCACCGATAATGGCTTTTCCATTATACATAGCATTGAAATCGGAAGATATCATTGGCTTTTCGGTTGTTGAATAAGAAGGATAGATACCGTTTTGCACATCGATCACTTCATTTTTAAATACATCACCGGGGAATATGACTGTCGCTCGTAGGCGGGGTTCGGCTTTTTCGAATAAATCCATGCGGTCTTCATACCGTACCGGATTATCCGCCGTTCCCGTTTCCAGAACAAATGGGTTTCCATCTACATCGTCATACATTTCAATTAAATCCAACGTTGGGTTCATTCTCGATGAAGAATTGGCAGGGCTTCTCATCTGCCAGGGTAAGAAATAACGGTCATACCGGTGAGTTTTTTCCGGATATTGGAAATATTCCGCGAAAATGACTTCCCTGTTTGCAGCCGATTCATCATAGAAAATGGAATAGAAATTAGCGAACTTATCAGGATATTTCTGTTTATATAGTTCGTATCGTCCGCTATTCTCTAATTCTTTTGCTGCTTCGATCACCAGGTTATAATAACGAGAAGCCTGATCTGATGGTATACCTAATACACCATTCATTGATTCATTTACGGTTCCGTATTTAGCAATAGAAGCCGCATATAGCATCGCCCTTGTTTTTAATCCGTAAGCAAAGCCTTTATTCATCCTACCTTTTTTAGGTGAATTCCATGTTAAATATTGAAGGGATTGATCAATATCTTCAGCAATGAAATCATAAACTTCCTGTTCTTTTGCCCTCGGAACCTGTAACTCTTCTTCTGTTTGGTCCGCCGGATTCTGAACTTCTTTAACAATAGGGACTCCCCCATATCTTTTGACCATGCCGAAATAATAATAAGCCCTGATCAGATAAGCTTCACCCAGATAAGCGTTATAATCCGCTTCGGAAAAGTTATCTTTATAATTAGGTAATTCCTCTATTAAATAATTTACGTTTCTTACTTGTTTATATCCCCACCAGCGGAAAGTGGTACCACTGTAATTATTCTTGAAATCGGCAGGACATGTCAATGCTTCCCCAGACCAGAAATCGCATCCGTCTTTATGATGTCTTACAAAATCTTCCCAGGGTAAATCGGCGTATAGCCTTGACATATAAGAGTCCATCCCGGAATTCCCTTTAAAGATATCGGAATCTGTTACAATATTTATTGGAGGTACATCTAAATCATTACAGCCTGTAAAAAGCAGTACGACCAATAACATTTTGATTATTTTATTCAGTTTCATGATTTATTCAATTAAAATGTGAGATTAACACCAACGCTATATAAGCTACTTGCCGGATAAGTATATCCTTCGTCTCCTTCAGGACGTTCGGGATCGGTAATTCCATTCAAAGCTGAGATTGTAAATAAGTTATAGCCACTCACATACACTCTGGCTCTTTGTATTTTCACTT
>DAMCDT010000034.1:0-4275 GCA_032058265.1 Tannerellaceae bacterium | reverse complement strand
AAGGTATCGTATACCCCAACTCGACAGTTTTAAGTCTGAGGTAAGCCCCATTCAACCTGTTTTCCTTTGATGGCCGATTGAATATCGATGCCTGTGCGGGAGTATCCCTATAAGTAGATGGATATTTTCCCGGAATCCATTCACTATCAGGATCAAATTCATCCGCCCTGTGCCAACGATCTAAAAATCTTTCCAAGCCGTTTCTTCCCCAATGTAAAGGCTGAACATGTAAGGCAGGGTAATTGCGAATCATAATCCCTTCTCCTTGAAACACAGCTGCAAAATCGAATCCTTTATATTCTGCGGATAGGTTAATACCATAGGTAATACGTGAACCCGTCGGTAATATCGGGTGGATATCGTTATCGTCAATAATACCGTCGCCATTCCAATCTTCATAGGCATACATACCAGGGAAGAACACAGAATTGCCTTTTGAATCCATGATGGGTGCATTATATAATTGCTCGAAACTGGTATATTGGCCATTTACGCCATATCCCCACAGATAATCCCAATACCTGTCATTATTATTATTCCGCCAATTGTCATAATGGCTTGTACTTTCGGCTCTTTCCTGATGAATCAATTTATTTCTGTTGAAACTAAAGTTACCAGCTATCCTGTATTTCACCTGGTTGATTTTATTCATGTGGGAAAGTTCTATTTCAAAACCACTCCGTCTGTCGGAATTAAGATTTTCCTGAGACATATTTGCCCCTACTGTAGAAGGTAAAGATCCCGCACGGCTGGCCAGTAATCCTGACCGGTTTCTCACAAAGTAATCAAATTGCAATCCTAATAAGCCATTCCATAAAGTAGCATCCAAACCGACATTAAATGTCTTGGCTTTATACCAGGTTATATTTGGATTAGGGATATTTGTCGGACTTATAGCACTGAGATAGCTGTCAAACATATATCCTCCTGACGGATATGTAAAGCCGTTTAGGTACTGATAAGCTGCTGAACTATCATCTCCCAAAATACCATAGGAAGCCCTTAACTTTAAGTTATTAAGAATGTTTCTGGTAAGTGCCATAAAGCCCTCTTCTGAAATACGCCACCCAACCGACATTGAGGGGAAAAGCCCCCACCGATGACCAGGTGCGAATTTGGAAGAACCATCGTAGCGGGCCGTAACTTCAGCCATGTATTTAGACTGATAATCGTAATTAATCCTCCCGATAAATGCTTTATTAGCCGTTTTATAAACTTTATCCTTATTCTGAGTAGCTTGTTGATTCGTTGCATAACCTGCAAACAGTTCTTCAATCACGTCCATATCGGTTTCTCTTATACCGGCAAAATTGTCCCCCTTATAGCTATTCTCTTCATATAAGAAAAGGGCATTTATGTTATGGTCCTGATTGATTTTCTTCTCATAATTCAGGCTAAGTTTCAGATTGGTTATTTCACTATTCACATATTGCCTTTCAATCTTGGAAGGTGATTTGTAAGCAGAAGACTTATATGTTTCGCTTTCCGCATCATATTCCCATAAATTAAAAGCCTTATTGAACATTTTCACATCCTGTATCTGATTGTTATACGTATAGGAACCTAACAGTTTCAGGCCATCAATAAATGGAACACTATACTCAATATTAAAAGTTGCGGTAAAGCTTTTGTCGGTCCTGTCATTATATCCACTGAGTTCCCTGTCGGCAATTACCAAAGGATGCATTCCATCCGCAACTTTTGAGGGATATTCAGGATTATCGTTAGCGTAAGCCGGTATGATCGGTTCAATACCCCATGCTCCTTTGTATAAAATATGAGAATTCTGGCTCATATTCTGTTTTGTATCCATCCAGGCATTCAACAAAGCATCGACTTTGATGTCCTTCGTTATTTGGGCGGAAATATTAGATCGGATATTGTATCTTTCATAATTTAATGAATTGCTTTCAAAGAAGCTTTCCTGATTCATATAAGCGAAATTGACGAAATAGTTAATTTTCTCAGTTCCCCCGGTTATATTCACATTGTGTTGATGATACGGAGCAAATTCCCTTTGTGCCATATTCGCCCAGTCTGTACTTTGTTTAGTCCCGTTACGGTATTCATCAATTTGTTCTTTTGTGAAAAGAATATTTCTTTTATTATTCAATTCACGTTCATTCATTAATGTCATATAGCCTACCGCATCTAATACATCCGGTAATCCGATAGCTCTTTGCAGTCCAAAAGTTCCATTGTAATTTAATTGCATTTTACCGGCTGTGCCCTTTTTAGTAGTGATTAATACGACACCGTTCGCTGCCCTTACTCCGTAAATGGCGGCAGCGGCATCTTTAAGAACCGATACAGATTCGATTTCATTCGGGTCTAACCGGTTCATATCTTCTCTTGCCACACCATCAATGATCACTAACGGGGTTCCCATTCCGCGTATCTGCATTTCCTGCATCCCGGTCGCACCTGGTTCTGATGTTTTCTCCCAGATCCTTAGTCCGGGTATTTTACCTGATAATGTATTAGACAAGAATTGATTCTTTGTAGTAACAATTTCGTCATCTTTAATGGCAGATACGGCTCCGGTCAAAGTGGCTTTCTTTTGAACTCCATACCCTACCACAACAACTTCCTCCAATGCCATTGTACTGGAAGGAACCAATACAAAATTGACAACTGTACGATTCCCCACGACGGTTTCAATAGTTTCATATCCTACATAAGACGCAACAAGGATTGCATTAGCGTCAGAAACTTGTATAGAATAGCGCCCATCTATATCTGAAACCGTTCCTGCAGTTGATCCTTTATACAAAATAGTAGCTCCAATGAGTGGTTCCTGAGTTTCTCCATCAATAACTGTTCCTGTAACAATTATTTCCCGTAATGCCTGTTGAGATTGTGTGGCTGCTCCTGTTTTTGAATAAACATTTAGATGTAGAAGTAGCAACATCAACAATACATTAGCAAGTTTGCTGATTTGTTTTTTCATAAAAAATTTGATTATAATAATTTAAAGAATAGCCTCTTTTCTTATCCTAGATTCTTTACATCAATTACTCTTCTTTCAAGAGCTGTTATAACGAAAGCTTCCATGATTTGCACTGTTTGCAGTGATATGTATCTATCGGAATAGTTTATTTTCATCTGATTTACTATTTTTTATCGTTGATTATCTGTTCTGCCGGTGGCTTTTCCCGGAACAGGTACCTGATATTTAGACATATTAAGATTCTTTAGTTCGAGATCAGCCGGCAATAAGTTCAGATCCGAGGTCAACACCTGATCCCAGGTAAGATCCTGACCTGTATAAGCTGACATACGCCCCATAATTGCGGTTAATGTAGATATAGCCGTTTCTTCCGCATGATTGATGGGTTTCTTATTCCGGATATGATTCACCCAGTTAACGTGTTCCAATACAAAAGCGCTGGTCTGTTTAAACGCCGCCTTCTCTTGTTCTTTATCGTACTTCCAGATCACATTTCCTTTCAGGTCTTTTATACCCTCTTTGTTCGACCAAGAACCTTTTGTTCCCTGGATAAACTCATAGATATTATTGGAGCAACCATCTATCTGACGACATATACTATGAACGCTAATCCCATTTTCGTAGATGAAATCGACACTGAACATATCATATTGATCACCCGTATTACGATGCTGATGCGCTCCCATGCCGGAGGCTTTCACCGGCTTTTTGCCCGAAAACCAATTAAAGACATCGATGTTATGGACATGTTGTTCTACGATATGATCTCCCGATAACCATATCCAGTTTCCCCAGTCACGGATCATCCATTCCATATCTGTCCATTCCGGCTTTTTAAACCTGTACCAGTGAGATCCGGTATTCCAACAGACTTTACCGGAGACTATTTCTCCGATTAATCCGCGTTGGATCTGTTTGTAGCCTTCAATATATTCCCTGTTATGGTGCCGTTGGGTTCCGGTCATGATGCAAAGTCCTTTCGATTCTGCAACTTTGGATGTTGCTATAACCTGACGTGCCCCCACAGGATCTACAGCGACCGGTTTTTCCAGGAAAGCATGTTTTCCCGCTTCCACGGCTGCTTTGAAATGTTCAGGCCTGAATACCGGCGGAGTTGTGAGGAGAACCATATCAACTCCGGCCCCGATTACCTTTTTGTAACTATCGAAACCAGTAAAACACATATTTTCGGAAATATTCTGATTGAAATCGTCATTGATTTTTTTACGTGCCTTATCTACCTGGTCCTGAAAAACATCTGCCAACGCAACAACAGATACATTCGGAGCTGCGGCCAACAGATCATAAACATCTCCCAATCACCG
>DAMCDT010000033.1:1784-17835 GCA_032058265.1 Tannerellaceae bacterium | reverse complement strand
TATCTATTGCTTCCGATGAAGCATATATGGAAAAAGTGGCCCGGTTAGGCGCTGAAAAAGCAACTGAAAGTGCTTCCAAGACATTACGCGAAGTAAGAGAAATAATTGGATTCCGTCCATAAAGATATACCAATATAAAAGCACGAAAGCACAAGGGTAGAACTTTTAACCCTTGTGCTTTCGTGCTTTATCGCCTTAATGCTGTTTATCCTTTAGCGTTAATATTAGACCTTAGTATTGTTACTTTTTCGATTATATCCAAGTCGAAAATCAGTATAAAATGATTACCTTCACCGCCGTATTTTGTGTATAACTTTAATAATTATCATCATGAAAAAAAGTTGTTTAATCTCATTTCTTTTGATTTTTGTATGTTCTTCAGCTATTATAGCTATTAAGCCTAACACATTGACCAGTAAAGAGAAGAAAGATGGTTGGGTATTGTTATTTGACGGAAAGAGTTTTGATGGTTGGCGTAAATGTAATGCTACCGAAATGGCTGCAAACTGGTCTATCGATCAGGAGGCTATGAAAGTAGCACGGGGTGAAAGAGCCGGACATGGGCAAGGTGGCGACATTTTATTTGGAGCAAAGAAGTTCAAGAACTTTGAATTATCTATCGACTGGATGATTGAAAAAGAAGGTAATTCAGGTATTTTCTATTACATTACCGAATATCCCGGAAAACCGATTTACTATGCCGCTCCGGAAGTTCAGGTATTAGACAACTGGTATGCCGGAGATAATAAATTAACTAATCATTTGGCTGGTTCACTTTATGATATTCTTCCTGCATTACCACAAAATGCAAAACCTGCCGGAGAATGGAATCAGATTGTTATTCGCGTAAAAGATGGCAAAGTAACACATACTCAAAACGGGGTTAAAGTAGTTGAATACGAACTATGGACACCGGAATGGTATAAATTGGTTTCTGAAAGTAAATTCAAAGATTGGGAAGGCTTTAAAGAAGGGCCTGCAAAAGAAGGTTACATCGGATTACAAGACCATGGATATGATTGCTGGTTCCGCAATATTAAAATCAGGGAACTTTAAGTAGAAATAAAAAAAGCCACCAATTCACCGGTGGCTTTCTTTTTATTATGTATCACAACTTACATCATCCCATTCCTGGTCTCTGTACCGGATCAGCCAATTCAATGCATAATGTCTTTCATAGATGACACTAGGAATTAATCCGGTCATTTCAATTCCATTTAAGCGCGCATCAACACAGGCCCAATCCAAACGATAATATAAATCAGCCGCATCTAATATACGTTGTTTGGCTCTTGTTCCTTTAACAGATTTAATAAACTCATCCGGATCTTTATCCGGGCCAACCGGATAATCTTCATAAGGAATATCATCCAGATTACACATTTTGTCTGGAAAATCTATTTTGTTAACCTTTTCTAATGACCACATCAACACCCAGATATCTTCACATTTCCATGTTTCGTGATTTTTCTTTTGATCTGTAGGATTCATAAGAAAATCCTTTTCATCAGGAGTAACATGATCCCAAAGATTATATTTCTTCAGATATTCTATGGCTTCATTACCCGACATATTATTAAATGCCACATAATTAGTTATACCTAATATGCATATACGTTGAGCTATTTCCCTTGAAGAGCGAAGGATTGTTGCATTATCGCTTTGAATACACGGAAGGTTTTTATTTACCTTAATATTATGTTGCAGCAATATCTTTTCGCTTTTATCTTTTCTAGCCTTTTGACCTTCAGTTGATTTAGTCTGATTATTGAAAGTAGCGGGATCAATGATTACAGGTAATTCATCAATCTCTGAATTTCCATTTCCATCCAGAATTAACTCCAGGTTCTTATTCAAGAAGTGTTGGTCTTCAGATTTACTGATCAGTGTTCCGGGTTGAACAAATAGGATAGCATCAAAATTGCAGGCAAAGGTTTCGATAAGTTTATTTAGTTCTTTAATTTCTCCTTGTTCCTGTTGTATTGAAAACTCACTATTAAGCGTCAATATCTTTTGTAAAAAGAAGCTTTTAATTTTTTCATTATTAGCCGGTAATGAATGAACAAATCCATATAATCCTTTCAGATTGGTTGTTAACGGGCTATCATCGATTTCCGGTAACTGATAAGAAGGTATGTTGCGTTGCCTATATGTTATTCTTAATTTCTTTGATGAACTAAAAAGTCCTCTTTTTATAATTACTTCTATTATAGACGAATCACTTTGTTTTCCAATTTTAATTTGTCCTTTAGGGAAAGTCTTTTTTAATATTTCGATAATTCTATCAAATACTAAATAATGAGAGTAAATAGTACAAATCATTCTTCTAAATTGTTTTCATTAATCTAAATATTAGCGGAAAAGCAAAAATATATATTTTTTACTTCACTCTTACAATAAGAAATTAAATATCAGGTCAACCTCATTAAAATACATTCTCCGATTTTATCGTTTCACCTCTCACCTCCGTTCTAACCATCTGTTTGTAGTTGTTAGGGGTGAAAGGAATAGGTGAAAGGAAGGTGAAGGCAGAATGTTGACAGGATTTATTTATTGTTCTTGAATATGATGCTAAAAAAACAGCTGTTACCTACCGCTTGTGCCATCGCATTGGCACAGTTGTGCCAACATGAAGGCACAGTAATGCCAACATTATGGCATTGTTGTGCCAAGCCGGTGGCACAAAGAATAAACGGAAATGATACATTGGGAAGTCCATAAAAAAAAGAGATCAACTTAAAGCTGATGGTGATACTAGACAAGATAACCAAATAGTTAGAACGGGGGTGAAGGGTGAAACGTTTTTTTAATAATCAATACCTGGATAAAGAAACAGTGGGTTATATCCTACAAACATATCCATTTCGTCAGAATCATTAGGATTTAATAAAAGTTAATTATATTTTTGTCCCGAATTTAGTATCAACCCTAAAGTTATGAAAGGGTACAACAATGCTGGAGAAATTATAACACATATCAATCGGGACTAAGCTTACTCTTCGGGAGGAAGGGTGTCAACAACTATTGTCTTACAACTATCGGAATGCTTCTACCGATGGAAAGTTGATTAGTTCCACCATTCAAATTACTTTTTTTATTAATTAAATTATCATGGGTAATTATGCAGATGAGAATGAACTCATTTTGCAATTGATGATTCGCCCTATTCTATAAAACAATGGGAATACGACCTAAAGAATTAAGTAAATTAGGATATACAAATAATGTTGCACGTAGTCTGGCAACAACAATAATAAATAAGCATTGTAAACATACTTCAAAAGAAGAAGTATCAGCTGTTTTTAAGTGATTTATTACTATATCCGGAAAAATATAAAAACAATGATACGTGGGGAAAACTGGCAGAACATTTTTCACCCACACAAATAAGTATAACATCCCAGGTTTGGGAACTTTCCGAAGAGGTAAAAGATTTTAAAACCTACGGAAACAAGTTCATTGACAGTCTGGCAAAACAACAAATGGAACTTGCGATGCGGTTGCCGGTATCTATTGCCGGAGCGTTAATGGCTGACGCTCATGCAGGGTATGGCTTACCGATCGGAGGAGTACTCGCAACTCAAAATGCAGTTATACCGTATGCAGTCGGTTTAGATATCGGCTGTAGGATGAGTCTTTCTGTTTTCGATGTAAAGGCAAATTTCATAAAAAGGTACTCTCATCAGATGAAGGAAGCTTTGAAGCAGTTTACACATTTCGGAATGGATGGTGGATTACCATTTAAACAAGAACATGAAGTTTTAGACAGACCGGAATTTCAATTAACTCCAATGCTGAAGATGCTTCATGGCAAAGCAGTTCGCCAATTAGGAACATCAGGCGGAGGAAATCACTTCGTGGAGTTCGGCGAGATCGACCTGATGGACAATAATGTGCTTCAACTTCCCGAAGGTAAGTACATGGCACTCTTGTCGCACTCCGGTTCCCGTGGAATGGGTGCAGCTATTGCGAAAGAATATAGCCGGATTGCACGGGATACATGCAAACTTCCACGGCAGGCACAACATTTCGCCTGGCTTGACCTGGATACGGAAGCTGGGCAGGAATACTGGATGAGCATGAACCTGGCCGGTGATTTCGCGCAAGCTTGCCATGAACGGATACATATTAATCTCTCCAAAGCGTTGGGGATTAAAGTCATGGCTAATGTTAATAATCATCATAATTTTGCCTGGCGGGAAGAGATCACTCCCGGAAAATATGCGATTGTTCATCGTAAAGGAGCAACGCCGGGCGGAAAGGGTGTTGCCGGATTTATCCCCGGAAGTATGTTGACTTACGGTTACCTGGTATGTGGAAAAGGTGTAGATGAATCTTTGAACTCAGCTTCACATGGTGCAGGACGAGCCATGTCAAGACAAAAAGCCAAAGAGCAATTTACTCAATCCGCCTTGAAGAAAATGCTTTCGCAGGCCGGAGTAACTCTAATTGGAGGCAGCGTAGAGGAAATGCCATTAGCCTATAAAGATATCGACAGGGTAATGTCGGCACAAAAGACATTAGTGGAAATACATGGACGGTTTATGCCCCGCATAGTACGAATGAATAAAGAATAAAAAAGTATGAAACAAATAAATAAAATATATCTGCAAATCACCTCCGGACGAGGGCCTGCTGAATGTTGCCGGGTTGTTGCGTTGGTCCTGGAACAAATTATCAGACAGGCAAGAGAAAAGAAACTAGTGACTGATGTGTTAGAGCGGGAGTATGGACCATTAAATCGTACCCTTTTTTCTGCAATACTATCTATTGAAGGAAATGATAGTCACGATTTGATCGAAGAATGGGAAGGAACAATTCAGTGGATATCACAAAGCCCTTACCGTATCTATCATAAGCGGAAGAACTGGTTTATCGGCATAAAAACTTTTCAGGTACCGGAAGCTAAAGATATCGATGAAAAGGAATTCAGTTATCAGACACTGCGTGCTTCCGGACCGGGAGGTCAACACGTCAATAAGACGGAATCGGCCGTTCGCGCCATACACCTTCCCTCTGGGATGAGTGTTACTGCTTCCGAACAACGGTCACAGATCCAGAATAAAAAACTTGCAACCGAGCGGTTACTGATTAAACTTTCTGCATGGAAAGTTGAACAATCTATGCGCCTGGCACAGGATAACTGGAGTAATCATAATAATCTGCAACGGGGAAATCCTGTAAAGATTATAAATAAATCATTAATATGAGATAATCTATACAATGGAACAATATAGAAAGAATTTATACAAAAAAAGGAAACTACTGGATAACGCTATCTTACAGTTGAAAGAAGAATTTATCGGGATTGATCCAGTGATCGATCAGATCACCACAGCTATCACATCCTGGTACTTTTTCCCGGAAATGCAGGAGCGTCCCATAATCATTAACCTCTGGGGATTGACTGGGATCGGGAAAACATCCCTTATCAAGCGTCTTGCCACGCTGATTGGTTATAGCGAGCATTATTTCCGTTTCGATCTGGGTGAGTGTACAAGTAATTATTTCGATATACAAGACACTTTCAAAGACATATACGAAAATTGTGATGGTGAGCCGGTCATCATCGGACTGGATGAGTTTCAACTGGCAAGAACAATCAACGAAGATCAGGAGGAAATAGACCGTGCATCTATCCGTGCTGTATGGGATTTACTTGACTCGGGTAAATTTGATGTTGTAAACTTCGAATATAATATCAGTTGGTTTCATAAGCTGATCAAAAAGCTCGACCTTGCCATTTATAAAGGAGTGGAAGTACAAAAAGGTATAATCACCAAGCATGTAGATATCTATTGGGATATAATCAATCCAAGGGATAAACCCGACGAAGATAGTAACGACGCTGTTCCCTTTATCTCAGATGACGAGTTGGAAACTATATTCAATCTGACTGATCATCTATTTCTGATTAAAAGCGAAATACGGGAAAAGCTGAACGAAATGGATGGAGAGGAATCTATCGACTATATGATTTATCTCTACAAAGAGTCTATCAAGCCTAAAACGGTGGATTGTACTAAAGCCCTTATCTTTGTTATGGGTAATTTGGATGAAGTGTATACAATGAGCCGTAACTTTAATCCCGACATGAGTGCGAACGAGTTTCACAGGCAGTCGAAAGAGATCACCATTACGGAGGTAAAGCAAGCTTTGTTGAACCGTTTCCGCAGCGAACAGATCGCACGTCTGGGAAATAATCATATTATCTATCCGGCATTTGATGAAGGTTCTTTTTATGAAATAATCCGCCTCGAGTTGGAGAAGATCGAAAAGAAAGTAGCCGATATCTACGGATTGAAGATGACGTTCAGTGAAGAAGTGAAACGGTTGATCTATGAAGAAGGCGTTTACCCTACCCAGGGAACACGTCCTGTGTTTACTACCGTTCACCAGATTGTCAATACCCGTTTGGGAAAGATTCTGAATGAAATTTACCTTACCGGAGTATCGGCAGATACTATCTCTTTCTCGGTCAACAGTCCGGAATCAATGAAAGATCATGTCGCATTGCAGATCGATTTCTATAAAGAAGGAGTTTCTGTCCACTGCATGATCGACCAGCAACCGTTGATATTAGGGAAACTGCGACAGGAAAAGAGAAACGATGAACAGGCAATTGTGGCGGTGCACGAGAGCGGACATGCTATTCTCTCCACCCTGCTGATGAAAACCATACCAGATATGGTTTTCTCCGTGATGGCAGACAGCAAAAGCGATGGATTTGTACTTTCACGCCCGGAATGGAATTACATCTCCAAAAAGGAAGTAATCAATCGTCTGGCTGTTCTGTTGGGAGGATTAGTAGCCGAAAGGATTATCTTTGGAGAAGAAAACGTTACCATTGGATCGAGCTCCGACCTGAACAAGGCTACGCAGCTTGCTACGTATGTGTTTTATGTCTGTGGGATGGGAGACGTGAAAGCAGCCTTCGGAAACGAGCACATGAATAATGCCGCGCCGACAGTTATCTTCGACAATAACAGCGATACCGTCAACCGGGATGCGAAAGTATTGTTAATGAAAGCCGAACAACTGGCAGAACAAACACTTAAGAAGCAAAAGAAGCTGTTAATAATGATGGCAGACTATTTGAGCGACAAGCGGACGATCAACAAAGAACAGGTAAGAAATTTCGTCAGGCAATATGCCGTCGACTTCAATATGAAGGAGATCATCGAAGACGCCGAACATCTGTTCTACCGCAGTCACCTCAAAGAACTGGCAAAAGAATACGAAACCAAATAAAAGAAGAGAATAATAATGAAGAGGATAAATTACTTAAAAGGAGATGCGACTTCTCCTCAGGCGCCCGGAGTTAAAATGATTGCCCATATATGCAATGATTTAGGAGGTTGGGGTAAAGGCTTTGTGCTGGCAATTTCAAAGCGCTGGAAAGAACCCGAAGCATCATACCGTTTATGGTATAGGGAACGCGCGAAGAACGATTTCGCTTTGGGAAGTATCCAGGTTGTACAGGTTGAACCTTATATATATGTAGTAAATATGATCGGGCAACGGGGAATAAAGGTAAGCAGAAGTTCCGGCGTCCCGATACGCTACGAAGCGGTAAAGCAATGCCTGGAGGCTCTTGCCATTGAAGCAAAATCATTGAATGCCAGTGTTCACATGCCGAGGATAGGCTGTGGACTGGCAGGAGGAAAATGGACAGAAATAGAACCTCTGATAGAGGAATGTTTACTAAAGAATGATATTGATGTATATATTTACGACTTGTAACCATGTTATCACAAAAATACGGGCGGACGTACCATTACCCCTTTTCACCGGGAACGACGAGCGACGACCGCATCAATCACAACTACTGGAAGGATATCCGGAAGATCGATACAATCCTGCACACGGAGAAGCTGGATGGCGAAAACAATTGCCTGAACCAGTTCGGCGTCTTTGCCCGGTCGCACGCGGCGCCTGCCACCTCTCCCTGGACAAGCCAGATCAGGGAACGATGGGAGCTGATCAAAAACGACCTGGGTGATATCGAGCTATTCGGCGAGAATCTCTATGCGGTCCATTCGATCGAGTATAAACGGATTGAGTCATACTATTATATCTTTGCCGTTCGCTGCCTCGACAAATGGTTGTCATGGGAAGAGGTGAAGTTCTACGCGGCTATGTTCGATCTCCCGACCGTTCCGGAGCTAGGTGTTCATCAGGTGGAAGGCTTAACGGAAGAACAGTTGAAAGACGATATACTGACATGGGCGAACGAGCCTAGCCTGTTCGGTTCAACAGATACGCAAACACTTGCGGATTGCACCCGCGAGGGAGTAGTCAGCAGGAACATCGGCGAATACCCGGTCAGCGAATTTCCGCACAACGTCTTCAAGTACGTCAGGAAAGGTCATGTGAAGACCGACCAGCACTGGACGCGCAATTGGAAACGTGCACGTCTGGTCTGGGAAACTTATTAAGAAAGGAGTACAATATGTGTACGATCATACCAAACAAAGATTGGGCTGTCCTCGAACAGCAGTTCGGATGGGTAGCTGATATGCGGCAGGTCCGCCAGCATCAACGCCATCATGCCGAAGGAGATGTAGCCATCCACACACAGATGGTGTTGCAGGAACTGGAAAAGCTACCAGTTTACCAGACATTGCCCGTAGAAGAGAAAGAGATACTATGGACAGCCGCCTTGTTGCATGACGTGGAAAAACGCTCCACTTCTGTTGATGAAGGTGGCGGGGCGATCTCATCGAACGGGCATGCACGCAAAGGGGAATACACGGCACGCGCGATCCTTTACCGGGATATCCCGGTTACCTTCGCCGTGCGTGAGCAGATCGCTTCACTTGTCCGCTTCCACGGCCTGCCGCTCTGGCTGATGGAAAAGAGGAACCCGGAGAAGAAAGTGATGGAGGTCGCTTTCCGTTGCAACACCCGTCACCTGCGGATACTGGCTGAAGCAGATGCCCGGGGACGTATCTGCGGCGACCTTGACAGTCTGTTGGAGTCGCTGGAGTATTTCGAACTCTTCTGCAAAGAACATGATTGCTGGGGAAAGCCTAAGGAGTTCGCTACGGACAATGCCCGCTATCATTATTTCCACACGGAAGACAGCTATGCGGGCTATGTTCCGTTCGATAGCTTCAAATGTGAGGTGACGATGCTCTCAGGACTCCCCGGAATGGGCAAAGACCATTTCATCGAATCACTGAAGACAGACGATCCGGTGGTCAGCCTCGACGCGATCCGCCGGAAACATAAGATAGCGCCGACCGATAAGTCCGGCAACGGCCGGGTGATACAAGAGGCCAAAGAACAAGCCCGCGGCTACCTCCGGAAAGGACAGGACTTTATCTGGAACGCTACAAACATCACTGCGCTGATGCGTTCACAACTCACCGACCTCTTCGTCAGTTACGGGGCGAGGGTCAGGATCGTCTACATTGAAAAGCCGTACGAGTTATGGCGCAACCAGAACAGCAACCGGGAGTATCCCCTGCCTGAGAACGTGCTCGACAAGATGCTCACGAAGCTCGAAATACCCCAGCTCACAGAAGCGCATCGAATAGAGTATCAAGTGAAATAAGAGAAACACGGAGGCACGGAGACACAGAGTCTTAATTAAAGAAAATTATAAAACTCTGTGCCTCCGTGTCTCCGTGTTTTAAATTATGAATGATTGATTTGTTACACAGTCTCGTCTTTACCTTACTACCACTTTCGATACGCTGTTGCCTACCTGGACAATGTACAATCCTTTCGGCGCCGGGATCATCGTGTTAACGTCGGCAATATAAATGGCTGTGTGCATGCGTCCGGTGATGGAATATACGCGTGCCTGGAGGCGTTGTGTCATGCCGGGCAACTGGTCGATAACGATAAAGCCCGGGATACCGTATATCCGTGATACCGTTTGAAGATCATTGATACCCGAAGGATTATTGTTCACGACTACGGCGACGTTCTGTTGCAGGTTAGCGGCAATCGTCCGCAGCTTCGGCATATATCGTCCGTCCCGGTCAATCTCCCAGACAGTCGGGTCCCATTCGTTCAAGGGAGCGGATGTCATGAGCCCATCCCAATCCGCACCATCCATATTATTGCGGTTTACATACTTCCAATCTCCTCCTTCTATATACGCATAATTGTTACTTAGCTTTCCCTCAATCATTTTGGCAACGATACGATGTACGGTTGTGCCCTCGATCCTGTTCATAACAGAGAGGCAGTTTTCAACTACGGGGATGTCATTCTGTCCAAGAATGCATGTAACACCTACTATACCGCCTGTTTCAGTCTTAGTAGTTCCTGTATGGGTGATCGCACCACCGGCCCAGCAGTTCGATACGATGGTCTCACCGTTGATATAACCTGCCAATCCACCGGTATTGCCATGGTCAGACTTGATATCCGCGTGGCTGTAGCAGTTAAAGATATCCACATTACCCGAGGCTTGTCCGATCAGGCCTCCAACGCTCAACGGCTCATTGATCGCCGTGACAAGGCTGCCGGTCGCGCCGCAATTCTCGATGATTACATGCCCGTAATGCGACAGTATTAATCCAACCAGAGCGCCGGTATTCCAATATCCTTCCACCTTACAGTTCTCCAGGTATAAGTCTCTTATCGCTGCATCTCCACCGAGGTACCCGAATAGTCCCGTACCATATACTTCTTCTGTTCCGCGGATATCCAGGTATTCGATCTTGTTACCGTTACCATCGAAGACACCTTGAAAAGAGTAGTCGTCGTTGTCGGTAGTCTTTCCTATGGGAGTAAAGTCTATGCCTTGCATATTGAGGACATTGTTAGCAGGTTCGAAGCTAAAGAATTTCCCGTCGAAAGGCTCTCCTGCATTCACCTGCCTCGCCAATGACTGAAGATCACCGGCCGTTTTAATAAGAAAGGGTTCTGCCTGCGTCCCGCTGCCGCCACTGAAGGCATGCTGGGCATACGAATTTGTCACGATCAGTAAAAAGACAGCTATGTATACATATATTTTCATACGGATATAATTTATCAGATGAATAGAAGTTTTAATATCATACAAATATATATCTTTTATATGACATGGAAATATAGAATAACTATATTTTGCCTTTGCGGTGTGTCGGAAGAACAGGAAGACAGATTTATTTGGATATCTTTAAATCTTTTTCCACATTTGCCTACGACTAATTCAAACAGTAAAATCACTCATGACCAGATACAAACTTCTTATTTCGTTCCTGTTGGTATGTTCCTGCTATCTGCCGGCGCAGCAGTATGACCTCTCCGGCATGCATGGATTGCGCGACACAAAGGGTGACATTTTCCTTGAGGCCGGTGGGTACGACATTTTTGTCACGCATAAGCAGGGACAGGTTAGCAACAAGGGATTCATACAGGCTATAAAGAAACTCTATGGTTTGGAGAATAATCTGGTGGCTGAGTATTCCAGTGAAGGGCTGGGAGCCGATAATCTGGTCATCGAGGTGCAATACGACTGGGGAGGCAACGGCGTCGTATTGACTGATTATATCGCCTGTTATGTGCTGGGCCTTTCAGACAAAGAGGCTGCCGTCTTGCTTTTCCAATCCGTAAACCAGCAGCATGAGGAGTTGGAAGAGACTATCGTAAAGGAGTATCTCAAAAACCGGCTCGCGGATTATATCTCTGACGACTGGATGCCAAGCACATTTTTCTTTGCCGGACGGAGGGTCGTACTCGACAGGGGAAGATACGAGTTTACCGCCCCGCACACCATCGAAGGCGAAGGCATGCGCATCACCTGGACAGAGTACCAGACTATGGAAGAGGCCGAAAAGGATATCAACACACGGATGGACGCCACGCTGGCAGATGGCATGCAGATAGAGAAAGAGGAGGATATCCGGGTAGTGTTCGAAGACGTTCCCACGCTCGCCTACCGTATCGCATTTAAAGAAAGAGGTTCCGGCAACCCATTGATTGGTTACTATATCGCCGAGAAGGTCAGGGACAGGTACATCAGTTGTGTACTGAGCAATTACGCGGCAGACGCAGACGATTACCGTCTCGATCCGATGATCCGAAAGCTGATGAGTATTCCCGCAGCCCCTGACGGATCGGACGCTGTGCCGTATTACCTTGAAACACCGGAAAGGGTGGAGTATAACCAGCCACGGTTCTCGTGGGAAGTGCAGGGTGGAGCGTGGATACCCGCCGGTAATTTGTCGGCCTCTTTCGGGATATCACCTTCCCTGGCCTGCTATATAGGTTACTTGTTTAATGAAAGATCGTCACTCGATTTGGGTATGCAGGTGGCGATTCCCATTTCGCGCAAGGTATTCGAATTTAAAGCGGGAAATTACTGGTATGAGACGAAGGGTGTATCGGCTGTCGGCTTCAATATGCGTTACCAGCACCGCTTCAGGATAGCTTCTGATACAAAGTTGGCACTATATGCAGGCCCCGGTGTGAATATCATCACGACCGACCTGGAGAAAGGCTACGACCCCGAGTATGACCAACCCGAATACTATTCCCTGCCTTCCCTCGACCTGTCGGGAGGGGTCAGCATCCGCTACAAACGCCTCGGCGGTTTTCTTGAGTATCACTTTGTCCCTTACACCATGTCTAACCGGGTACCGGACAGTTTCGGTAACAGTGCTATCAACATCGGCCTGACCTACGGCATATAGAGAAATACCCTGAACGTTTAATTTATAAGACTAGTTCGTTGAACAGCTTCTCGAAGGTGGCATCGAGGTCTGAGGAGAATCCGGGGTGTGGACGGGAGGTTTGGATAGAAGAACTGCGAATGGCCGTTAGCCATCGGAAACGCTCTGGCGTTTCCAGCGCCGCAATGTACCCCCCGCCCTTATTCCCGGAGCATATCTTGTCGAATGATTCGAGGTTGATCCGGAGTGTATCGATGTCCAGCTCCGTAGGAAACAACTTCAGTTTCTCTTCAACCAATACATAGCGTGATTTAATGTAATCGGCACGCTTGGAAAACAGAATGATCCCCACGTTTATAAACTCTTCCCGTTCCACACGGGGAACGACGCGGATGACGGCATACTCATATAAGTGCTTTCCTTGCATGCTCAGCTTCGTTTACAAATATTTCTGAATGGGAAACCCTACGTGCCAGGAACTCAAAGTATACCTCACGTATGGTATCAGCCGACTCTTCGGCATCAGCCCATTGCAACCAGTCGTCAGGGATCAGGTTGACGATGGAACGGATCTTTTCCGGTGTCAGGATAGAAGCGAATTCTTTATCAACCTCCTGTAAACGGTCTGCCTGATTCAAAAGCGCATGGTCTTTTATCTGTATAAAAGGGCCCATAGCATGCTTTTCCCAGTTGATCCACGAATAGTGGAAGAAGAAAGACGCTCCGTGGTCGATCAACCATAATTCATTATGCCATACCAGCATATTGGTATTCTTAACCGTGCGGTCTACATTTGTCAGCAACGCATCGAGCCAGACTATCTGTGAAGCAAGCAACGGATCGATACGGTTTACGGAAGGGTCAAACGTTAGCGCGCCCGAAAGAAAATGCAATCCCAGATTCAAGCCTCTGCTTGCCTGGAGTAAATCTTGTATCTCTTCGTCGCCTTCGGTTTGCCCGAAAGCTTCGTCGAGGTTGAGGAAAACGATCTCCGGTACATGGAAACCCAGAATTCGAGCGGTTTCACCGCCAATCAATTCAGCAATCAGCGCTTTCACGCCATGTCCGGCTCCCCTGAACTTCACGACATATTTGAAATCGTCATCGGCTTCGGTCAGGGCGGGCAGCGAACCGCCTTCCCGTAAAGGCATAATATACCGTGTTACATTAGCCGTCCGTAATTCCATTGCCCCAAAGATAAAAACTCTTTTGAAAAAGAATGTCTTTTCTTTAAAAAAAAATTATCGGTTTGACTTTTTAGGGCTTCCCACCCCGATGGGGTGGGTTATGGGGCGACGCCCCTTCCCGTCGGGCTTCGCCCGGTGCTATCTGCTGCTGAAGGGCTTCGCCCTGCTCATTGTTGCACGACATTTGTATTAAGGGGAGGGCGATATAGTTAGGGCAGGAAGCTTCCGCGTATACCCTTTTTAACAATCATCCCTCCGGAAAGCTTCCGCGTTAACCCGAGTTAATAAACCAGCTCCGGGCAAGCTTCCGCGTTAACCCGAGTTAACAAACCGGGGTCGGTTCAAGCTTCCGCGTTAACCCGAGTTAACAAACCGGGGTCGGTTCAGGCTTCCGCATTAACGCGCGTTAACCAATCGGGGTCAATTCAAGGTCTCTGAGGGTCACAGAGACCTTCCCCCGAAGTTGGTGAGGGTCTCGGAGGGTCACAGAGACCTTCCTCCGAAGCTGATGAGAGTCTCGGAGGGTCACAGAGACCTTCACCCGAAGCTGGTGAGAGTCTCGGAGAGTCACAGAGACCTTTCCCGAAGGCTGGTGAGGGTCTCGGAGTGTCACCGAGCACTTCCCCGGAGGCTGGTGAGGGCTTCGGAGGCGTTCAGGACGATACAGCGCGCCCTGTTCAGGGCTTTTGTGAAGCACCGGGTTGCCGGAAAGCGGTCAGTTCTTTGGCGGAATTAGCAATCTTAGGCACAGATTGCACGGATTCACAGCTAATTTTATTATTTTTGCCCAAAAAGGAGATGTATTCAAATGGAAAAACCAAAAGAGAAGATTATCCGTTGTGGATGGTGTGGAGACGATCCGCTGTATATGGACTACCACGATAATGAGTGGGGGCGCGAAGTGAAAGACGACCGTACGATGTTTGAATTTCTGGTACTCGAGAGCGCGCAGGCAGGGCTGAGCTGGATCACTATCCTTCGCAAACGCGAGGGTTACCGCAAGGCGTTTGCCGGTTTCGATGCCGAAAAGGTTGCGCGGTTTACGGAAGAAGACATAGAGAGGCTTATGAACGACGCTTCTATCGTGCGGAACAGGCGGAAGATCACCGCGACCATCTCGAACGCGCAACACTTCCTCGAGGTGCAGAAAGAATTTGGTTCTTTCTGTAACTATATGAAATCTTTCCTTCCGGATGGCAAACCTGTCGTCAACCACCTCGAAAGGCTGGAAGACGCGCCTGCGTCGACCCCTCTGTCCGACGCGATCAGCAAAGACATGAAAAAGCGCGGCTTCAAATTCTTCGGCACAACCATCTGCTATGCCCATCTACAGGCTATAGGATACGTGAACGACCATCTGGTCAGTTGCTTTTGCCATCCTTCAAACAATTAAATCACCCGGATATATTACTTAGACGCTCTACTATGGATTATCGTAACAAAATTATAATTCTCTTCCTTTTTATCGCCTCCGTTTCCCCCCTGGTGGGGCAGGAGAGTAGGAAAGCAATGTCTTTTGACGACCTCGCAGGCTGGAAACGGATCAGCGGACAGATTATTTCGGACGACGGAAAGTATATCGCCTGCAAAATAGAGCCGTGGAAAGGTGACGGTGTTATCCAGGTCTTCAACGCAAAGGGAGAGGAGTTGGCATCAATCATCCAGGGTGATAAAATGACGTTCTCTTCGTCTTGCGGTTACCTTATCGCCCTTGAAAAACCACTCACAGAAGAAGTGGAATCGCTGAAATTAAAGAAGGCGAAGGACGACGAGATACCGGTGGACAACCTGATGATCCTAAACCTTTTGGCGAAGTCCACGGAAAAGATCGATTCGGTGAAATCGTTCAAGGTATCGCAAAGTGCGGACTGGATAGCCTACCAGCGAGGCGCTAAGAAAGATTCGACCCTGTATGTGCGCCCGCTCGGCGGTGGGCAGCCCGTCAGCTTCCCCGCGGTATCGAAATATGGCTTTTCTAAAGAGGGAAATGTGTTATTCTATGTCTCCAAAGGCGACAGTGTGGCTACCAAAGCCGGTCTTTATACCTACGCGCCAAGCACGGAAGGCCACGCGATGATTCTTGAAGGCGGGGGAGATTTCAGGCAGGCCACCTTTAATAAAGAAGGAAATAAACTGGCCTTCCTGTACTGTCCGGACAAGGATTCGACGGCTACCCATTATGCGTTGTACATTTCGGACATGCAAAAAGCGGCGGATCGTATCGCCGGCAACAGCACACACTTCTTCCCC
>DAMCDT010000033.1:0-1774 GCA_032058265.1 Tannerellaceae bacterium | reverse complement strand
CCCGGAAAGTGGGTCATCAGCGGGAATGAAAAAATGAAGTTCTCGGAGAACTCCGGGCGCCTGTTCTTCGGTATCGCACCCGAACCGAAGCAAAAAGATACCACTCTCCTCGACGAGAACCGCCCCAAGGTACAAGTATGGAGCTGGGACGAAGGCATCCAATACACCCAGCAGGCATTCAATAAGGAAAAAGACTTAAAGAAGGCATACACGGCGGTCTATCATCTTGCGGACAAGAAAATCCTCCCCCTCGCTACGCCTGAACTGCCCGACCTGGTGACCGCCGATAAAGGAAATGCTTCCGTCGCCCTGCTGCTAACGACAAAACCGTACGATCTGGAACGGATGTGGACAGGCCGCGACCGTTATAATGTACATGCCATCAAT
Organism: Tannerellaceae bacterium; assembly: GCA_032058265.1. Classification (GTDB taxonomy): domain Bacteria; phylum Bacteroidota; class Bacteroidia; order Bacteroidales; family Tannerellaceae; genus DFXE01. The sequence goes on along the minus strand of DAMCDT010000033.1, from coordinate 1,387 downwards.
GTCCAAACCGGAAAGAGCGAATGTATCAAAGAAAACTTACAGGCAAGGGTGCGCTTGTCACCCAAAGGAAAGTATGCCTTCTGGTATAATCCGTCGGATAGCTCATACTATACCTATTCGTTTGGCGACCATAAAGAATACCGCCTGACCACTCCGCTGTCTTTCCCTGCCTGGGATGAAGACAACGACGTGCCGGATTATCCCGATCCGCATGGTGTGGCGGGATGGACTTCGAACGACGAATACCTGCTTGTCTACGACCGGTACGATATCTGGCGATTCAACCCGAAGGGAGGCTCACCGGTGAACCTGACCATGAACGGGCGGGAGACACGCGTCCAATATCGCCTGGTTAAGATGGATAAAGAAGCGCTATCCGTCGATCCTTCGAAGGAGCAGTTGATACAAGGCTTCAATGAGAAAACAAAGGGGCATGGCTATTACAGCGCGAGGTTCAACACACCCGCCACGCCTGCTGAGCTTCTGGTTGGTAACTTCCTGCTGAAAGAGCTGTTGAAAGCGAAGAAAGCGGACGCCATCCTCTACACGACGGAGACGTTCGGACAATATCCTGACCTTAAACTAACAGACCGCAGCTTCAAACGTTCCGTTCAGTTGACCGACGGGTATAAGCAGCAGAGCCCCTACCTATGGGGAACGGCTGAATTGGTGTCGTGGACGTCGCTCGACGGGACGCCTTTGGAGGGCATCGTTTACAAACCGGCTGACTTCGACCCGCGGAAGAAGTATCCGCTACTGGTAAACTTCTACGAACAGAATTCACACACCCTATATTCATACCGCATGCCCGAGCCTCACCGTTCGACCATCGATTACCACTTCTACAACAGCAACGGCTACATCATTTTTAACCCTGACATCGCCTACAAGGACGGTTATCCGGGTGAAAGTTGCTTCAACAGTGTGATGCCCGGCATCACTTCATTGATTGCGCAAGGCTTCATCAATGAAAAGGCAATCGCCGCGCAGGGACATAGCTGGGGAGGATACCAGGTGGCCTATCTGGCGACGCGGACGAACCTGTTCGCGGCCATCGAATCGGGCGCTCCAGTGGTGAATATGTTTAGCGCGTACGGAGGCATCCGCTGGGGATCGGGCCTGAACCGTTCATTCCAGTACGAACACCAGCAAAGCCGGATCGGCGGCACGATCTGGGACATGCCCCTGCGGTATGCCGAGAACTCTCCGCTATTCACCATGGACAAAGTGCAAACGCCTATCCTTATCATGCACAATGATAACGACGGCCATGTGCCCTGGTATCAGGGGATCGAGTACTTCGTGGCGCTAAAGCGCCTGCAAAAGCCTGTCTGGTTACTGAATTATACGGGGGAAATCCATTGGCCGATGCGTATGGCGAATAGAG
>DAMCDT010000032.1:10663-17850 GCA_032058265.1 Tannerellaceae bacterium | reverse complement strand
TTCTGACTTCTTTCACATTATCCTTACCATATAGCGTTTCAATATTATGCGTAGGTATATAAGTGTAAACGGTTACATCAATCGATCCTACTCGATTATCCAATACACTTTTAGGGCATTTAAAATAAAGGGCATGATTATATTGATAGTCGTTATTTACATAGATCACAACTCCCTTTACTTCATCTTTTTCCACTTCATCTATGCCGACATAAGTCTTATTGCTTTCCTCTTCCATAAATGAAACCCATTTTGATAAAGGATATTCATATATCTTATTTTTAGAAGTATAATAACGTTGATTTATAGACAAATAAATGGAATCCATATCTTGTCCTCCTTGAAACAGGTTCATTACTGATTCAGGAGCATAATCTTTATCAAATAGAAGAGTATAAAAATCATTTTCCTTCTTCCAATATTTATCCGATTTCATTTCCGGAATCAAATAGATATCATTCTTCTCTATAAATACATCCGGGATTACACTTTGTGAAAGTTCACCCGGGGAAACAGTTAATTCTTTCCGTTTTTTTATAGAATAATTTTCCAGTTTATATAAAAAATAGGCCTCCAACTCCCTCTTGTCCATTCCCAGGATTTGACCGATCCGTTTCCGAAACTGCAACTTGACTCCCTTACCTTCCAATGCCTCCCATCCAAATTTATAAATCGAATCCGTTTGAGTATAAGAAATCCTATCCGTCTGAATGGTATTTAATATTGATTTTACAGAGGGAAAAGAAACATCATAATAAAGACTATCAATAATAAGATCGATATTGTCTTCTTTCAACTTTTTACTTACTGCCAAACCATCTTTGCATAGTAATAACTCAAGCCAATAGCGTTCAACAAAATCCAAGAGTAAAACAGAATTAGGCCGTTTCAGTCCGGAGGGAAAAAGATTAATTCCAATTGAAGAAATAATATTGTCTATTTTCTTTACCTCTAATGTTTTTCCGGTAAGCAAACCATCCATTGAAAAAATACCAGCTTCTTTTATATCTATTCCATAATTTTTCAAACATTTCGATATCTCTTCGGCACAAACTGTATATCTTGCCGTTTGTGCCAGTAAGGATATATGTATAGTAAATAATAAAAAAACTGCTATTACTCCCTTCATTTTATTATATAAAGATTGGTTATTGAACGCCTGTTGAACCGATAATAATACTTTCTTTCAAAGTGCCATCCTTGCCAAACCACCGGGCAGTCGTTACCTTATTATTTTCAAATGTTCCTGTAATACGGTCACCAGGCTGAGCGATTCTTTCTTTAGGGTCATCTTCACTTATACGATAGGCTCTTTTGAAAACCAACGTTCCCTGACCGTTCGCTTTACCGTTTTTAATTTCACCATTATAAGTTGCATACCCTAAATCCAATTTCCCTGATTTGTTTACTGAGGGAGGTGGCACAGGATCACCCTGCTTATCGTTTTCCGAGTTTCCAGCGTCTATCTTTTCTTCTCCTTCGGGAACAAAGGATGGTTTTTCTTCTACTGTATAAGTACATGTTGCCAAAATCTCAGGATTTTGTTCTGTGGTTACCGTAATTGTTGCTTCACCTGCTCCAATCATAGAGACAAGGCCATCGCTTACTTTTGCAACCGCCTCATCACTTGAACTCCAGAGATATTTGGCATCAATACCATCTGGTATGGTAGTAACATTCAGTTTATCTGTATCACCAACTAAGAAATTGGTTGTAGATTGATTGAGGGAGATTTTTTCTAATGAAGAATTGTTTCTTGTAAGCAAAATAACAACACCACTAAGAACGCCTAAAAGAAGAATAACGCAAATAATAAAAATGGGTAATGATAATTTCTTTTTTACAGGAACAAGCATTCTTTTCTTACAAACAGGACAGACCAGATCTTCTCCATCTGCAATCTCTAATAAAACTTTTTTGTTTGCGGTCTCACAGTTTCCAAAGTTAGTACAGGAATATTTTTTTATAAGATTTGCCATAGTTTATCTCTTTAAATATAATTAATTTAATTCTGTTTAATTAAAGTTCAGGTCTATAAGACAGCAAAATCTTTACAGCATCCTGCGTCCAATTAACAAAATCATTGTAACGGCTTCGTGGTGTAGGATTCTCTGTTTTAATGATCGATCCAATAGTTGCCATAAGTGTATCTTGCAGTTCCTTTTTCTTCATTTCAACCTGCCTGGCCACCGCCCAGTCTATGGAATCGAAGAAATTAGCGATTTCTGTCAAATACATTTTTTTTATAGAAAGATGTCTTTCAGCCATCAGGCGATCATCATAAGGTATTTCTGTAAAAAGCTTCTTGCCCCATGGAGAAACAGAAGGATTACCAAAGAAATCAATGGAGGCTTCGCCGTATTCTTCCGAAACTTCTTTATCAAACATTATCTTACCAAGAGCTAAATTAAGGATAAGGTATGGAGTATATTCTTCGCGTAGACTCTCAGCTGATTTAGGTGGACTAGCAAAGATTGAACTGAAATCGCCATCCTTTCCTTCTCCTAAAAGGACAATCTTATTTTTAGGGTTTTGTGCAATCTGCCGGTCGTATTCGGCCTTCAACATGGAAGTAGCAGAAATGGCACGCATAGGGAAACCATTGACAATACTCATCATCGTAATCTCACTCTGGTTTTGACCATCTGTACTTACGGAAATCGCTCCAGTATCGCCTCCAGGGATAGCGTTCATCAGACTCTTTTTCAGCTCTTCAGCAAAAGTTAAAAGTTCTGGATCCTCTGTCTTGGGCAGACTTACCACAATTGTTTTTCGCAAAATATTCTCACTTACAACGGGAGGAATCGTATTATTCAATTTCTTTTTTATTTCGTTCATATCTATTTCTGTAAAAATACCACTGGCATCAACCAAGTCTTTAGCAAATTTCTTCAATTGCTCTTCCCGGCCTCCAAACCGTTGGCGTAAGCGCGCCAGGACAGAAACCCCTAATATACGGTCTTGTGGCTCGTGACAGAATTCTTCATGGTATGTCATTATTTTAGAGTAGACCGTTGTCAAAAGTATTTGAGATAAAAATTGTTTATTTAATTTATCTATATGTATAAAGCGGTTCTCACTTTGTAATCCGTTAACAATACTGGTACGAACAGCTTCATTGATATCATCCATTTTCTTTTTATCCGTACGCAGTTTATTTTCCAAAGCCAGTAACTTTGTTCTATTATAGAATAATATGATTGGTTGAGTCATATTTTCCGTTCCATCCACTTCTGTTTGGGTATTAGTATCAGTATGGACATCAGCTAAGCCAACCATACGCTCCTGTGTATAACGGAGCAATTCATCAATTTGATGGGTATAGTTTTCTATTCGGGTTTTTAAATCTGAGAATCTTTTCACTAAAGCCTCTACCAAAGGTTGTGCAAAGATACGACAAGCTGCCAATTCGGTTTTAGTACGGTATAATTGCTTGGCAAGTAAAATAACACGTTCATAACGATTGCCAAAAATAATCGGGCGTTTCAGTATACCTGAATTTAAGTATTCATTTATTATAGATTCTATCTGATTCTCTTGTTCTTTACATTTATTTATTAATTCAGGAATCCGTTTTTCCGAATAGCCGGTTGCTCTTTCCCGCGTGGCCGAACAAAGTTCTTCTACTATTTTCGTAAGACTCACAAGAGGTAATTTACCTTTGTTCCACGAGTCAAATAATTCTGCTTCGACTTTTTGAGCGATTTGTTTTGCATAGGCTTCCTGGATTGCTCTTTCTTTTCCGGTAAAGAAAGCGTCTACTCCTGATCCTCTGAATCCTTCCCGGTAACCGTTCCGGCACATCTCAATAAGCTCAGTAAAAGGATTATCAGCACCTTTGGCAAAGGTAGACCATTGGTCGATACACGCGTCCCAGTATAAACTAAATTCTCCTTCCGCCCATCCCTCATTCACATCTCCCGGCAAGATATGTTTTTTTAGATGCAAATGATCGTTCGAAAGTAGCCAATTGTTTAATCTTCCTTCGTCAGAAATATAAGTATGATAATCAAAATTAGTTGCTTCATCCTGATATCCTGCTGCATTGCTCCAATTATTGTATTTCAATTGTAATAGAATACGATGACCTAAAGTATAGGTAATATGTTCCTGCATGGCGGTTTCGGGAACGACTACCCGTTTTATACCAAAAGAACCTATTGCACGTGTACGTAGTGGAATCGGGTCCCCCAGATCCGGATCGGCAGTCTCATCAAACTCTTCTCTAAAATCAGTAATATTCTCAAACGTATAAAAACGTTTGAGAGCATTTGTTTGATCACCTCTCAAATAAAATATTTTTGAATAAACAAAGTCTGCTACAAGGGAAGCTAAAACAACCGGATCTGTTATAGTATGTCCAATGTCATTTTTATTACTATATAAGATCACGCCACCGGCAATTTTATGTTCCTGCGGGATACATCCTTTTCGCACATTCTCCGCTGTAGGGTTATCATAACTCAAATAAAGACGCCCATAATCGACCGACGTTGATACATCATAACAAGGCTTGTGTACTCTAGCGCCCCATTTTTTATTATTTATTGCCGTAAAAAGGTTGTTCAATTCCAGTAAAGCTCCATACCCATTCGCTTTATAACGTCCCATACTCCAGTTGGTAGGAGGAGTATTCTCGGGTAATTGACAAAATACGGTTGTATGAAACTGGTTTTCATTAAAATTATGTTCGAAAAACCACTTGCGTATTTGTGCGATTGTATCAACAATTGAACCTGATCCTGTACCTCCGGCCAATCCAGCGAAGATATGTATGTTGATTATACCTCCCACTTCTTTTTCCCTTACAGCATTTACCGACGCACCGAATTTTGCCAAAAAAGATTCTATATTTGCTCCAAACAATATTCTTCCGGCACGGCGTTTCTGGTCGGCGGCGGCACCTATAGGAGATACAGCGGTCTGCGTATCCGCCACATTCCCAAGTACACCCAACAGGCGCGGATAACTTTGAGGATTCCCAAAAATAGCATCGATATTACTATTCGTTTTAATATCCACATACTCGTTTGGCTCAAAACAGCAGTTCCCGTGAATGGTCTCATAACTGGGATCATCCGGATTTATCATTGAATCATCCGTATCTACATAAATAAAACTTAGAGCGAAATTATTTCTCTGCTCTTTACTAAATTCCGTCCATAATCTTTGACGGAATGCTTTCAGTATTTTACCTCCGGTTCCCCCTAAACCTATAAGAATGTCTGCCATAAGAAGAGTGTATTTGGGTTGTTAAACATTAAAATTTCATTTTTGAAGTTGTTGTCAAAGAAGTATATCCGGTAGCCGCATATTGTGGACGTTTATTATACAATACTAAAGCCAGTAATAATAGCCAGCCACCAGTTATCCAGGCTATCCTTCTTAAAATATAGAAGTTTACCTGCCGTTGCAGACTTTGGGTTACAACATTAACAAAGTCGGAAGCATTGTTAATTTGATCTTTTTGGGCAAAAATCGTTTTCTTTACCGGATCAAAATAAGATTGCAGCATTGGAAACTTCTTGCAAACCGCATCTGTATATATAATTAAATCCTGTGCAGAAAGACTGAGTGTGGATACCGGTACGACTTCTAACAGGAAAGGCTGTGCCGATACAATATATTTCTTCGTTTTTATGCCTCCTGTCAATAATATAGATTGAAAAAGAAAGAAAAAGGCAAAAACAATAAGTGTTATCACTTTAAGCACAGATAATCGGATTCGATTATAAAAGAGCTTAGTAATAAATAAAACCAAGACTATTAATACAATCGATATTATTATGCCCCAAAACAGGCAACTTATAGCATTTCCGAGAATTGTATACATTATAACCTTCCCTATCGTTTTGTTGTTAGGGTCTTATACAAAATAATAAAATATATATTTACTTTTTAAAACCCAAAGATATCAACTAAAGCCCCATACGTCATTAAGGGTTTTCCCTAATTTGTGCCTTTTTTAATACGTTTTTTACTCAATGCTGCAACATTTTTACTCGAAATGTTTCGGACACTTGCCAATATTTTTTTAATATTTTTTTATCTAAAAAATAACTATATATTTGCCAAACGGTACACCTTAAAGACTAAATAATGAACTATCCTTCCTGGAATATATTGATCATTGATGACCATGAGTTGATAGCATCAGGCATAGAGTCGCTATTATTGAAAACATTTCCTACTGTCTCAACTGAATCTAGTTCGCAGAAAGAAGAGATTTTTGAAGCTATCGACAATCACAATTATGATTTGTATATTGTTGATTTGGAGCTAAAAGATATCACGGGCTTTGAACTAATAAAGAGAATAAGGGAAAAGAATGTAAATGCGCGTATCTTAATCTGTACCATGCATGAAGAAATATGGTACATCAGAGAGTTGAATCTTCTTCAAATAAATGGTATTATTCTGAAATCCTCATGTAAAACTTCATTGATAGAGGCTGTAACTACAATTATGAAAGGAAATATATATTATTGCTCACGCTTTAAATATTATGGTAAAAACAATGCGACTTACAAATACCATCATTTAAAAGAAGAGAATTTTTCACAGATGGAGATGCAGATCCTACACCTAATAGCACAAGGATATACTACAAATAAAATCGGAGAGGTAATTGGTTGGTCGGTTAAAACAGTCGAGCACTACAGGAAGCGTTTATTTGATAAGTTTGGAGTATCCAATGTATCAAGACTAATTGCGTTAGCTATGAAAGAAGGATTTTTGAAAAAGGAAGATATATAAATTATTTTCAAAGTTACACTTTTACAATATGCCTCCTTTTTATTGATTATTCCAACATATTTCATCAAAACAGCTATTCTTGCTTACTTGCAGTTCATGGGTTTTCAAACTTATGGCATAAAAATGAATACTAATTTAGTGTATTCTATGAAAAAGGTAACGGGCTTTGTCTAATATCTTCACTTACTTTTTTGCCAAACATAACGAAGTTTGTTATCAAAGTCCGTTATGTTTTGAGATAGAAGTCACTATGTTTTTTAAAAGAGCTTTCCTATTTTGATATAACCTGTCGTTTTTACCCCTGAAATAGCTCATATTTTCTCCGGATGATGTTCAAAACCAGTCGGTTTTGAATTAATATTTTGGCAGTAGATATCATTAAATAATAACATCGAATGATAGTTCATAGTTACCTTTTCTGATTTCCTTTG
>DAMCDT010000032.1:0-10653 GCA_032058265.1 Tannerellaceae bacterium | reverse complement strand
TTACTAACTTTTTGTCAAATGGTAACCTTCAAATACAGCGCATATTTAGAAGTGCTCCCCTATCTGGTATCAAATATGTCATGTATGAGGTACCAGATTTAGCAATTTGTCAGAATTTACATTTTGATAATTTCGTTATTTATAATTGTTGTTTGAATGAGGGAATAGTTTTTTTTCTGACCTTTGCGGTATGGGAAAAAATAAGCTGGCAAAGTTTGATGATATGGCAGGCTATCCACATGTGTTTCAATATCCGTTTGCGAAATTACAAGAGGAAGGATTTAACCTGAAAGGGCAATGGAATAAACAGTTCTTCAAGAATGATAACCCGATCGTACTGGAGCTCGGTTGCGGTAAAGGTGAATATACCGTCGGCCTGGCACGGTTGTTTCCAGAAAAGAATTTTATAGGAGTTGACATTAAAGGCGCCCGGATGTGGAGCGGAGCTAAAGAATCTCTGGAAGAAGGGATGAAGAATGTGGCTTTTCTCCGTACCAGTATTGAACTGATCGCCTATTTCTTTGCGGCAGGAGAAGTGTCGGAGATATGGCTGACTTTCCCTGATCCACAGATGAAGAAGGTGAACAAGCGCCTTACCTCTACCCGCTTTATGAAACTCTATCGTGAGATACTAAGCGGCGGGGGCATCATCCATCTGAAAACCGACAGCAACTTTATGTACACTTATACTGTTGAAATGGTGAAAGCAAACCGGTATCCGGTATTATTCAGGACAGATGACCTTTATCATTCGAACTTAGTGGATGATATTCTCTCTATCAAAACCTATTACGAACAGCAATGGCTTGACAGAGGACTGAATATTAAATACATAAAGTTTATCTGTGAAGAAAGACGAGAGCTGACTGAGCCGGATATTGAGATCGAGTTAGATCCTTACCGTAGTTTCAACAGAAGTAAACGAAGCGCTTTGGCTTCGGGGAAATAAATAAGATAAAATCATTAAAACCATGGCAATATATCCTCAGTTAATAATAGATGCACTGGCTAAAGTGCGGTATCCGGGAACAGGTAAAGACCTGGTTTCGGCAGGAATGGTAGAAGACGATATTCGTATCGACGGTAATAAAGTTAGTTTTTCCCTTCTATTTGAGAAGCCGAACGATCCTTTCATCAAATCGGTCGTAAAAGCGGCTGAAACTGCAATCCTTACTTATGTAGGGAATGATGTAGATATAAAAGGAAACATATCTGTTCAAACGCTTCAACAGGCACGGCCGGAACCGAAAAAGCTACTCCCGCAAGTGAAGAATATTATTGCTGTGTCGTCCGGCAAAGGAGGAGTTGGTAAAAGTACGGTAGCAGCAAACCTGGCTGTTGCATTAGCAGGGTTAGGCTACAAAGTGGGGTTGCTGGATGCTGATATTTTCGGACCTTCCCAACCTAAGATGTTCCAACTGGAAGAAGCGCGCCCTACCATGATAGAAGTTAACGGCAGGGATCTTATCGATCCTGTTGAGAACTATGGCGTAAAACTGCTGTCCATCGGTTTTTTTGTAAATAAGGAAGATGCCGTTCTCTGGCGTGGCGCTATGGCCAGTAACGCTTTAAAGCAATTAATAAGGGATGCAAATTGGGGAGAGCTCGACTATTTCCTAATCGACCTGCCGCCCGGAACCAGTGATATTCACCTGACAATGGTGCAGACATTGGCTGTTACGGGTGCTGTGGTAGTTACCACTCCACAAGACGTTGCTTTAGCGGATGCCCGGAAAGGGATTAATATGTTTTTAGGTGAGAAAGTAAATGTTCCTGTATTAGGATTAATTGAAAATATGGCTTGGTTCACACCTGCTGAACTACCTAACAATAAATATTACATCTTCGGAAAAGAAGGAGGCAAAAGATTGGCCGAAGAATTGAATGTTCCCCTGCTCGGACAAATTCCCCTCGTACAGAGTATCCGCGAGGGAGGAGATTCCGGAGCTCCGGTAGCGCTGAATCATGACTCTATAACAGGTGCGGCCTTCCGTTCTCTAGCGGAAAATATGGTCGAACAGGTAAATAAAAGAAATAAAGAACAGGCACCTACCCAACGGGTACAAATCAACCGTAAATAGGATTAAAACTCCCAAAAGTGGGATATTATATCATTTCTGAATAGATTATTTTTACTCACTACCGACAGCATACTCTTGGTTAGGGTATGATTGTGGTATGTCGCCGACGTTTAATTTAAATCTATGAAGTTATGAAATGGTATTTGAAGGTTTTAAAACAGTATGCCGACTTCAAAGGAAGGGCTAGAAGGAAAGAATATTGGTTGTTTCTTCTCTTTAATCTTATTTTTACCTGGATAGTTGTTTTCCTGGATAATATTTTAGAGCTTTCGACAGCAAATTTCCCGTATGGTCCATTAAGTATCATATATATGCTTGGCGTGTTAATTCCGGCTCTGGCTGTGGTCGTCAGAAGGTTACATGATACGGGTAAAAGCGGTTGGATGATATTTATTGCTTTCATTCCTATAATTGGCGGGATATGGCTTTTAATCCTTATGTTAATGGATAGCGAACCGGGGTCTAACCAATATGGAGAAAATCCAAAAGGAGAAGAAGCCTATCAGGCAAGCCCGACGCCTGTTTCACCCATAATAAACACACCATCTCACCAACAGCAAACAAAACCTAATTATACTCCTCCACCGGCTCCAGCTGCATCTACCGGCAGAAGTTTTCCGGTATATACGGGAGGGGGCGTATGCGATTCATGTAATCAACCGTTACTGGGTGTCAAAGCTTATATAGTACCCAATCATGTCTTTTATAGTTCGCCGCTCTGGCGCGCTCATTATAAACAACTTACCACCCGCTTAACGGGGAGGCCTATAACAGATATGGAAATCACCGCACAATCTTTGAAAGACCACTCTCCGGGATCAGCCATTTGTCATAAGTGTATTTATATGTTTCAATAAAATTCGGTCGTTAGCAAAACAGAATAGCTAGTTAGCAAAATAAAATAGGACGCTCCCAAAATAAATTAAGAAGCGTCCTATTTTATATGACTGGTAAGTTATAGTTTATAACGAATGTCTTCTTAAAAAAGCGACTGTCCGGTGTATCTCGGGATACATGACGATATCGTCTTTAATAAAAGGGACTTCTTTGCGGTAATCTTTCAGGAATTTTTCCAGTATAGGGGACGTCTTAGCCGGCCGGCGGAACTCTATACCTTGCGCGCCATTCATTAATTCGATAGCGAGAATATGATCCAGATTATCCATTACTTTGAAGAGTTTGGTTGCCGCATTCGCTCCCATGCTAACATGGTCTTCCTGCCCGTTGCTGGAAACAATCGAGTCACAGCTTGCCGGGAAACAATACATCTTATTCTGGCTTACCATACTGGCCGATGCATATTGCGGGATCATAAATCCGGAGTTAAGCCCGGGGTTAGCCACAAGGAATTCAGGCAGTCCGCGTAATCCCATAATAAGTTGCGCTACCCTTCGCTCGGAAATATTTCCCAGTTCGGCCAATGCTATCGCCAGGAAGTCATAAGAAATAGCCAATGGTTGACCATGAAAGTTACCTCCGGAGAGAATACGGTCTTCATCGGGAAAGATGGTCGGATTATCTGTTACTGAATTGATCTCGGTAAGTAATACATCCGATACATATCTTATGGCGTCCTTTGTTGCCCCGTGTACCTGCGGAATACATCGGAAGGAATAAGGATCCTGAATATGTTCTTTCTTTCGTGCGATCAGTTCACTACCCTCTAACAACGTACGGAAAGCTTCTCCCGTTTCGATCTGTCCTTTATGCGGGCGGATCTGTTGCAGGCAATCCATGAATGGGTCGATTAATCCGTCAAAAGCTTCCAGGGAAATAGCAGCAATAAGATCTGCCCTTTTCGATATCTTGAAAGCTCGCATCAATGCGAACACGCCGTTCGCACTCATAAACTGCGTACCATTCAGTAAGGCAAGCCCTTCTTTACTTTTCAATTTAACCGGTTTCCATGCGAACTCGTCCAATACTCCGATGGCATCCCGTTTCTTTCCTTTGTAATAAACATCTCCCACTCCAATAAGCGGAAGGAAAAGATTTGCCAAAGGAGCCAGATCGCCTGATGCACCCAATGAACCGCGATCGTAAACGATCGGCAATACATCGTTATTAAAGAAGTCGAGGATACGCTGTACCGTGATTACCTGCACACCGCTATGACCCAATGAAAGGGCATGGGCTTTAAGGAGCATCATCAAACGGACAATTACCGGGCTTACTTCTTCGCCTACACTGCATGCGTGGCTTTTGACAAGGTTTTCCTGCAATGTGCTTAGCTCGTCGGGCGATATTGTTTTATTGCATAAAGAACCAAAGCCTGTTGTAATACCATAAAGAGGACCTTCCTGTTGATCTATCTTCCGGTCCAGGTAGTCACGGCAATGCTGGATACGCTCTTTTACTTCCTTTGAAAGTTCAAGTTTCATATTCTCATTGAGAATCTTCTCGATACTTTCAAAAGTTAGTGGTTGTGAGCCTACATAATGTACATTACTCATTATAATATCGTTTTAACCTTATTCAAGAGAGCCTGTTCCTTTTCAATGGCTTGCTTTTCCAAAACATCGGCTCTTTCACTCATTTCTCTTACAAATGTTTCGTCCTTGATGGATGAAAGGTTGATACGTACATTCAATAACGCGCCTAAGACAGCCGTTCGCGCCGCCATCATAGCAACACAAGCATCAGTAACCGCGTTCTGGTTTCCCTTATCGGCTATGTAAGCAATCGTATCCATCTCGCTGCTTACTTCTTCTGCAACCATCATAGGAATACGAGCTGCTTCGATAGTCGCTTCCTGAATTGTTTTGCTGCGGACAGCGATTTGTTCATCTGTCTCTTTCGGTAGTTTAAAGGCGGCAAAAACCTGATCATAAGCATCACTGTCTTTGTCTATATACTCGATCAGGCGTTCACGTAAGGGAGAGGTTTTAGTCGTTATCTTTTTCATTTCCTCTTCAACTTCCGCGTATTTCTTTTTACCAATGGTAAGGTTGGCAACCATCTCTGCCAAAGCCAAAGCTATAGCGCCATTAAGCGCGGATATACTTCCTCCGCCGGGAACAGGATCGCTACCTGCCGTCTTAGCAAGGAAATCTTTTACTGTCAAATCTGCTAACATCTTTATTATTATTTAATGAACTTTCTCTAATGATGAATGATTAACGATTAATGATTAATAAGTATCAATAGATTAATCATTAATCGTTATTAAAGCTCCGTTTTTAATTGTTGTTTCAACTATATTCATTCCAATATGATAAGGAAGGAATTTGTAAGAAGGAAATTTCAGCAGAATCATATCCGCTTGTTTCCCTACCTCTATACTGCCTATAGTATCGGCACGGCCTACTGCTGCGGCTCCGTTTATCGTTAATGCGGTAACAGCTTCTTCCGGCGAAAGTTTCATATAAATACATGCCAATGCAAATAACATGGGTATGGAAGATGAAAAGCAACTTCCCGGATTAAGGTCTGAAGCCAATGCAACTGCACAACCGGCATCTATCATTTCACGTCCGCGTGCATAATGTTCTTTCAACGAGAAGGCCGTCAGCGGCAAAAGTGTCGCAACCGTATTGCTTTGTGCTAATTGCCGTATCCCTTCGTCAGAGGCTTGCAACAGGTGGTCTGCACTTACAGCTTTTAGCCTGACTGCCAATTCAGCGCCGCCTAATGTTACTATTTCATCCGCATGAAGCTTGGGTTTTAATCCAAACGTTTCAGCCGCGCGTAGGAACCGTTCACTTTGTCCTACCGAGAAAACTCCTTTCTCACAGAATATATCGCAGAATGCTGCCAGCTGTTCTTCCTGTACGACAGGTAGTACTTCCGCTATAATGTAATCAAGATAGTCATCTGCATGACCTTTATATTCCGGAGGAATAGCATGTGCTCCCAGGAAAGTAGGAACAATATCGACAGGGTGTTCTTCGTCCAGCCGTCTCATTACGCGAAGTTGTTTAAGCTCTGTCTCTTTATCCAGTCCGTAACCACTCTTTCCTTCTACCGTGGTAACCCCCATCCGTAACATATCATCCAACCGGGCATACCCTCTTTCCCATAAGGTGTCAAAGGCGCTTTCGCGGGTGGCTCTCATGGTATTTACAATTCCGCCTCCCCGTTCCATGATAGACATATAACTGTCTCCTTTCAAACGCCAGGAGAACTCCTCTTCCCGGTATCCTCCGAATACAAAGTGGGTATGACTATCCACAAACCCCGGAAGCAACGCTTTTCCGTAAGCTTCTATTACAGTGTAGTCATCCTCATTAACCTGCGAAAGAAGTTCGTTAGTGGTTCCGACATGCGTTATAATCCCATCCGAAACAGCCACGGCGCCATCCTTAATTACTTGAAGATCGGACATAGCTTTACCTTTCTTGGCTGATGTTCCGGAGCAAGTTACAACCTGTGCGGCATTACGTATGAATAATTTATTTGCCTGCATATTATTCCATTATCCGGGCTTCCAATACCTGATCCATTGAGAAATCTTCCAAACCAAGGTAGTAAGATGCCGTATCTATCAAAGCTTCCATCGGTACCAAACCAATAATTTCACTTCCGACAACGGGCACGCCATATCGCCGGGCTTCTATGCGTACCAGTTCAAACGCCCTGTAAAGTGCCGTACGTGTGTAATCCGTCATATTTATTGAGACCTGAACAATGCCACGCTCTTTCAGTTCGACACCCATAGCTTTACAATAACGCAACCCGCCACCTAAGAAGCGGATCTTCTTAGCAATGCTGTCCGCAATCGCCAGGTTATTCGTTCCCAGATTCACATTATAAGCTACTAAAGGCATACGCGCACCGATAGCAACCGTACCCGCAGTCGGATGTCGTTCGGCAGGGCCGAAATCAGGTGACCATTCTACCAGTTTGATCTTGTCTGCCATTCCTTCAAACTCACCTTTCCTGATCTTGGCAAGATTCTCGCGGTCAGGCGAAGATGCGGATTTCTCGTACAAGAAGACCGGCAGATTATAACGCTTGGCTGCTTCGGCGGCTACTTCTTTCGAAAGTGCGATTGCTTCTTCCATCGTACAGCCTTTAATGGGAATAAAAGGAACCACATCAACAGCTCCCATACGGGGATGCTGGCCGGAATGTTTATTCAGGTCGATTAAATCAACGGCGACTCCTATTGCTTCAAGTACGGCATTCTTCAAAGCTTCCGGTTCTCCCACTACCGTTACGACTAGCCGGTTATGATCCTCATCATTGCTGTAATCCAATAATTTCACACCTGCTTTCGCACGGAAGGGAGTAACTATCTTTTCTATTTTCTCTAAGTCGCGCCCTTCACTGAAATTAGGGACGCATTCCATAATCTTACTCCAACTACTCATTTGTTCTTGTTTAAATAATTGTTTACTACTTTTTGCGTTAAGTCTTCCTTCGGAATAAAAGGGAGGGTTATATGATAATCATTTTCATATCTTTTGTTAAAATCGGATGATGTGCTTAGGGCATTCGTATTACGGGCCCATGAACGTCGGGCTACCCCTCCCATTACATCCCACAGCATGGCTGAACGTAATATCTCATCTACCCGTTCGCTTCCGTCAAGCACCATACCGAATCCGCCATTTATAGATTTGCCGATACCTACTCCGCCGCCATTATGCAGAGCAACAAGACTCATGCCTCGTGCCGCATTACCGGCAAAGCATTGTACTGCCATGTCTGCCATCACATTACTACCGTCATATATATTGGATGTTTCACGGAATGGCGAGTCTGTCCCGCTTACGTCGTGGTGGTCACGTCCCAGCATGATAGGGCCTACTTCACCGTTACGAACCATTTCATTGAAACGTAAAGCTATATTCATACGTCCTTCGGCATCCTGATACAGGATACGTGCCTGCGTACCAACCACCAACTGGTTCTTTTCGGCATCGCGTATCCAGTTATAATTATCCAGGTCTTGTCCCCTGCGGGTCGGATCGATGCAATCCATTGCGGCATGGTCTGTTTTAACCAGGTCTTCATGCTTACCGCTAAGGCATACCCAGCGGAAAGGCCCGTAACCATAATCAAACAATTCCGGCCCCATGATATCCTCCACATAAGACGGCCAGATAAAACCATCTTTCTCATCAATACGGTTTTTGGATATTTCCTTCACACCGGCATCGTAGACTGATTTCATAAAGCAATTGCCGTAATCAAAGAAGTAAGTACCCTTATCCACTAACTTACGGATCACTTCAAAATGACGTTGCAGTGTTTGATCAACCAGCTTGCAGAAAGTATCCCGGTGATGGGCTAGTAATTCCGTTCGTTCTTCAAAAGTAATTCCTGCCGGGCAATAGCCTCCTTCATAGACGGCATGACAGGAAGTTTGATCGCTTAACAAATCGATATGGATATCGTGTGAAGCAGCGTATTCAAGTAAGTCGACTATATTACCATGATAAGCAACTGAAATCGGGGAATTATCGTTTTTAGCTTTTACAGCCAGTTCAAATGCCTGGGAAATATCGGCAGTAACATATTCCACCCATCCTTGTTTAACGCGCGTTTCGATTCGAGACTTATCCACTTCCGCAACGATACAGGCAGCACCGGCTATTACAGCGGCCTTAGGCTGAGCTCCACTCATTCCTCCCAATCCGGAAGAAACAAAAAGATAACCCCGCAAATCTTTGTCTTGCGGAATTCCTAACTTCATGCGTCCTGCATTCAATAAGGTATTGAAGGTTCCATGAACAATCCCTTGCGGGCCGATATACATCCAACCGCCTGCCGTCATCTGCCCATAATTAGCGACTCCCATTTGTGCGGCTATATGCCAGTCTTTCTGGTTATCGAACATACCGACCATCATAGAATTTGTAATTATGACACGCGGAGCATCCGGCTTTGATTTGAATATGCCTAACGGATGGCCTGATTCCACCACTAATGTTTGCTCATTAGTTAATACTTCAAGGTATTGCATGATCAACCGGTATTGCATCCAGTTCTGACAAACCTGCCCGGTTTCACCATAGGTTACCAATTCGTAAGGATACAAGGCAATATCAAAGCAAAGATTATTATCTATCATTACCTGAAAAGCTTTCCCTTCGAGGCAATTCCCTTTATATTCGTCGATCGGTTTTGCTTTTAGATCACCCTGCGGACGGTAACGGTAACCGTAGATACGGCCGTAGGTAAGCAGTTCCTCCATAAACTCAGGAGCCAGTATTTCATGTAATTCTTCGGGAATATAGCGGAGAGCGTTCTTCAAAGCGATTTCCGTTTGCGAAGGCGTTAAAGTATAGCCACGATCAGGAGCGCGTCGGATCCCGGAAATAAACGGAGGATAATCCGGTAATTGATTACTAAGGCGTATATCCATAATTGAAACATTTTATTATTTACAAACTGTAAGCAATTACAGTTTAAAAACGCATGCAATTTAGATATTTAAAGAATTCTCGACAATCAATCCCACATGTTTATTAGCATATTGTCATAAAAAGAAGAAGCCACCCTTTATAAAGGACGGCTTCTTCTTTTTACTAATATTTCTATTATGTATTATTTTTTAGTAGCCACAGCAGCTTTCTTATTGATCTTTCTCTTTTGGATTTCATAAGCAATCGGCGTAGCTACAAATAATGTTGAGTATGTTCCCACCACGATACCTAACAGGATTGCAAAGGTAAAACTACGGATTGTGCTACCACCTAAGATAAAGATACAAAGAACAACTACCAATGTAGATAACGTAGTATTAAATGTACGCGACAATGTTGAGTTCAATGAATCGTTAATCACCTGATAACGGTCTCGCTTCGGATACAATCCTATGGTTTCACGGATACGGTCGAATACTACCACCGTGTCATTAATTGAGTAACCGATTACCGTAAGGATAGCAGCAATAAATGTCTGGTCTACTTCCATTGAGAACGGAAGAATCTTCCAAAGCATTGAGTAGAATGCAATGATACATAAGGTTGTTACGGCAACAGAAGCAAAGGTTCCGATTGAGAATGCAATATCCCTGAACCGGATCAGGATATAAAGCGACATACAGATCATGGCAACAATAACCGCCAGAATAGCTGCGTTCTTAATATCATCAGCCATACTTGGCCCTACCTTCTGGGAGCTTTGAACATATTCACCTGTAAAGTCATCCAAAGTAGCGCCCTGAGCAAGCAAAGGTTTCACTCCTTCATATATCTTTGACTCGATTTCGCGGTCTACTTCCGGATCATTACTTGCTATCTTATAGTTGGTTGAAATACGTACCTGATTGGGTGTTCCGATTGTTATTACACTAACGGCTCCATCCAGTTGTTCATCAAGCATATTACGTACCTCCTCTGTATTAACATCCTGGTTAAAACGAACAATATAATTACGTCCACCGGTGAAGTCAATACCATTATTCAAACCGATAGTTGACATAGATACCGCGCCCAAAACAATTATAACTAATGGGATAAGGTAACCTATTTTACGCATTCCAAGGAAGTTTATTTTCGGATCTGTCAGCAGGTCTTTGCTTATCGATGTTGTAAATGTAAGATTCTTGATTTTATCTTTAGCCAGTAATGCTTCATAGACAATACGGGTTAAGAATACCGCTGTAAGGAAAGAAGCACAT
>DAMCDT010000031.1:4658-17950 GCA_032058265.1 Tannerellaceae bacterium | reverse complement strand
AACTCTATAAGGAGTGCGGGGAGTAGGATAAGTATTAACAGGCAGACTCCTTCGGTCATTAATATGGAGCTTATTCCCTGCCGTGATGAACCGAGGGCCATGCGTAACCCGATTTCTTCACGGCGTATGTTTACTCGGTACCAGAAGGTTCCCATAACGCATAGAATGACATTTATCAGGAAGAAGATCATCAGGTATAGGCGGGTACGGCTTTCGGTATTGTATCCGTCGCTTTCGTTCAGTTGCTCGATTTTCTTGTTATAAGTTCCCGCGCTGAGGAAATAGAAATTCCCGATGCGGAGGGAATTCTCCATATTTTGTATGAAGTCAGGCAGAAAGCGGCTATCATCATCTGAGGGATTGATACGGATGGATATTTCAGCTTCGTCTATATTCGTGTGGTCGAGTTGCTGTTGGCGATAGCAAATAGCCTCGGGTCGTTCGGAAGCCAGGCGTTTGATATTGTCAATTACGCCTATCACTTCGTATTGTGTATCAGGGCGGTAGTTTTCCTCTACGGTCTGCCCTACGGCATTGCCTGAGGGGAACATCACAGAGGCGGCGAGTTTATTGAGCACGATGCTATTTGGCTTGCCCCATTCATAGTCCTGTATGGAAACTCTTTTGTTTCCGTTATCATCTGAAAGGCCGAATACACGGAAGTAATCACTATTCGGGTCTATAGTGATAAAGCGGATAAAGCATGTGAGAGTGCTGTCAGTAGCATTCCTGAATGTGGTGCCACTGAAGCTATCCGATCCTGGTGTGGTCTGGTTAAATGAAAGTGAAAGTTCCGTTACTCCCGGATACGAGCGGATATGGTTGAGCATGCGGTGATAATTAGCCATCAGTTGCTCAGGTTCGTTTTCTGCTTCCCTGTATTCGGGATGATCCGACGGGAATTGGGTGATGTTCACCTGATAGGTATGGCCTATATCCTGGTATGAGGGCAGGCTATAATTGAAGCTTAATACAAAGAAATAGTCTATCAGATACCATAGTACACAGAATACCAGTAACAGTTCGAGGGCTATCCATGTATTATTTTTCTTGCGGTTCAGCAATTGTTTAAATATGGTTTTAATCATATCGTCATGCATTAGATGTCAATGAATAAATGATCGGTCTACGCGAAGCGCGCCATGAGGGAATAAACCCTGAGAGCAGGTTAAGCAGGAAACAGATAACCAGGGCTGTGAAGAATACCGGTATATTCAGCAACATTTCCGGGGTGAACAAGACGTCCATACCCTGGCTATCGTAGAGGTATTTATTACCTACCAGTTGCAGTATCCATTGATTGTTCATTAGTATGAAGAGGTATGAGATAACGAGTCCCGCAGCGCCTCCCAATAAGGTAAAGAGGAAATTCTCGGCAAGTATCTGGTTCATTAACGTAAGCGAACGGGCGCCGAACGAACGGCGGATACCCATTTCGGTCAAACGGCGCTCCATGCGTGATTCGGTCATACCCGAAAGGCTGACGGCAGGTATCAACAGTAAGAAAAAGAATATCAGGCCGTAATAGAGTATAACCTTACCGAAATCGAAGGTTCTACTGTTGCCTAAACGGAAAATACTCTGCCACTGGCGGTCGGGCTGGCCGTATACGCTGAATTCGGCATCCTTGATCGTTTGGCCGTAACGGCGTATGTTTTCAGTTACTTCTTCTTTCACCTTTCCTATTTCCCTGGCGGATGGCGCCAGTATATAAGCCTGGTAATGGCCAAGTGTTCCTGTCCGTCCCCACGGTTCCTTATAATTTGGAAATACTGTATAGGGTATCCAGAGCTGGGCGTATGTGGTTACCGTGACTCTGGAAGGGTCTTTCACCACACCGCAGATACGATAATTGCGGAAGTTAAGGCTCACTTCCTCTCCCATTACCTCCGTTCGTCCGAACAACCGCCTGGCCAGCGATTCTGCAATGACCGCCGTATGTATCCCCGACTGCATGTCGGCTTCGGTATATGGTTTGCCGTCAGTAAAACGGAAAGGGAATACTGTCCAGAAAGACAGATCGGTGTACTTCACCGTCACAGGAAGTTGCTCACGGCTTCCGACGGGTTGAACGTAATCTTCAATATAAGAAAAACAAACAGCGGTAACTGATTCGACGCTTTTCAACGAATAGAAGCAGGTTTCAATAGTGGAGAAGCTCAGGGAACTACTGCCCATGCCTCCGTCTTTATAATATTCCGCTGCACTTTTTACAGATAGAAGCCGGTCACGATTCGTCTCGGGATATATATTTGCTGTCTTTACATAAAAGACAATGGATAACACCATGACTATTGCGATGGATAATCCCGTCCCGATAATATATATGGAACTGAATAATTTTTCCTGACGGATCAGATTCCAAGCCTGTTTAAAATATAAAAACATTTTCTTTCTTATTGTATTTGCCGTCCGTCGAAGAAGCGTATGGTGCGGCTGGTTTGTTTGGCCTGGTGTTCGTTGTGGGTTACCATAACGATGGTGCGGCCGTCTTCTTTGTTTAGTTTATGGAGGATATCCATCACTTCGGTACCCATTTTACTGTCGAGGTTACCTGTCGGCTCATCGGCAAGTATAATGTTGGGAGTTCCTACTATGGCGCGGGCGATGGCTACGCGTTGGCATTGTCCGCCTGAAAGCTGGGTGGGGAAATGCTTCATGCGATGGCTCAGCCCTACTTTTTCCAATACTTCCTGCGCGGCTTTACGGCGTTCGGAGGAAGAAACTTTGCGGTAGAGAAGGGGCAGTTCAACATTATCCAGTACATTGAGCGAATTGATCAGGTGAAAGCTCTGGAATACAAAGCCTAACTGGCGGTTGCGGAAAGCAGCCTGTTCCTTGTCGTTCATGCTGACTGTCTTTACATTGTCTATCTCGATCTCTCCGCTTGTCGGGGCATCGAGTAAGCCCATAATATTCAAAAGGGTGGATTTCCCGCAGCCCGACGGCCCCATAATAGATAAGAACTCGCCTTTTTTTACTTCGAGGTTTACATTCTCTAACGCTACCGTTTCGATTTCCTTTGTACGATATACCTTTTCCAGGTTTGTTAATTTGATCATAATTTTATATTTTAATTCATTGTTGTCCCATTAAAATCGCAAAGAGTTGTTTGAAATATTTGATAATTAGTTAGTTACAAGATTTTCTCGAGCGCGACGATTTCAATTTATAGCTTTGCAGTCAATAACAGAAGCTGCAATGAATAAAGAGAAGTATGTATTTGCTCAATTGGTTTCATTCTTGAATGAAGATAAGTTCCGGCGTATAGTCAACAAGTATCAGGGAAATCGTTACGTAAAACATTTCACTTGTTGGAATCAACTACTAGCCTTGATGTTCGGTCAACTATCCAACCGTGAAAGTCTGAGAGATTTGATTATTGCTCTAGGTGCTCATCGTTCCAAGTGTTATCATTTAGGGTTGGGCAAGAACGTATCAAAGTCATCTTTGGCTCAGGCGAATCAAGATAGAGACTGCCGAATCTTTGAAGAGTTTGCTTACTTCCTTGTCAATGAAGCACAGCAGAAACGTAAGACAGATATCTTCAAGTTGGGAGGGAATGTATATGCTTTTGATTCCACAACCATTGACTTATGCCTGAATGTTTTCTGGTGGGCAAAGTTTCGGAAGAAAAAAGGCGGTATTAAGGTTCACACATTGTATGATGTGGAAACTCAGATTCCGACATTCTTCCATATTACAACAGCTTCCGTTCACGATTCTAAAGCCATGAATAAGATTCCTTACGAACCAGGCTCTTATTATATCTTTGACCGTGCCTACAACAACTTCAAGATGCTATATCGGATCCGTCAGATAGAAGCCTGTTTCGTTGTCAGAGCAAAGAAGAATCTTCAGTACAAAGTTCTCAAATGGAAACGAAGAATGCCTAAGAATGTACTCTCAGATATGATAATCGAACTGACAGGGTTTTATCCTAAACAATACTATCCTAATAAACTTCGGTTAGTTAGATATTGGGATGAAGAACAAAAACGAGAGTTTGTATTCTTAACCAACGTCATGGACATATCCGCTCTACAAGTTGCAGAGTTGTATAAGAGTCGCTGGCAAGTGGAGTTATTCTTCAAATGGCTCAAGCAGCACCTCAAAATTAAAAAGTTCTGGGGTACTACAGAGAATGCCGTAAGAATACAAATCTATGTTGCCATCTGTGCCTACTGCCTAGTCACAATCGTTCAACATGACATGCAACTTGATAGAAGTACATACGAAGTTCTCCAAATCCTAAGCATCTCATTAACGGATAAAACGCACTTGAAAGACCTCTTTAACAAAACTAATTTTCAATATGACAAAGAACGAAGCGACTCTAATGAGCCAAGTTTATTTTAATGTTAATAACGTCCCAATTTTAATGGGACACTAGTGATTTTAATTAGTTTATTACGCTCTTCTTTTTATATAAAAATATACAATAAGCAAATTCTTGTATTATCTCTATTCATAATGCAATGCTTCCGCGGGAGCCATTCGTCCTACTTTCCGCACGGGGAAGCATATTCCGAGACAGATCATAACTGCCATAAGCAGGTAGGTTCCTCCCACTGTGATCAGAAAGCGCAGGAATGAGAGGCTGACCCGATAGGTGTCTAATTTATCCATAAATATCATATTACCCACAAACAGGAGGGTTACAGGAAGGGTGACGAGCAACAGGCTCAGCCCCTCGGCGTAGAGATATTGTTTGAGTGAGAGCTGGCTGGCTCCCAGGGCAACCCGCAGCCCTAATTCGCTCTGGCGGTATTGGGTACGCAACCAGAAGGTTCCGATAATCCCGAAAAGAACGTTCAGCAGCAGGAAAGCCATTAAAGATATTTTTTTACTTCTTTCTGATTCATAGTTTCTTAATTCGTCTACGCGGAAGTCATTAATGGCACGTACGCCATATACATTGAGATTATTGACGGTGAGGCGTTCTCCCATTTCTTCCAGAAAGTTATTCATATCAACCTGTGAGGCCGCCTGTTTCATCCGCACGCATAGTTCGGCGTTCTCAGCACCGAATCCGTTTACCTGTTCGATAAACGATGTACCGTTCATGCAATAATAGAAACAGGGTTCGCTTCGGCTATACTCATTGGTACGTATGGAATTACAAACGGCGGCAATGATTATATCCTGCTGCTGTTCACTGAAATTTACCCTCCGCCCCTTTGCCGGTTGTCCGTGATAGAACAGTTCTCCCATATCTTCGGATACTACAATAGCGTTATTTATCCCTTCTATCATGGGCATAATAGGGTTACCCTGTGGATCTTCTACCTTAAATACATCAAAATATTCTTTGGTTACCAACCTCATCTGGAAACTTTTCTGAGAGGCTATAGCCGTATCCCCGTCGACGGGAACCAATCCCCGCCACATATTTCCGTAGGAGTACGGACAGGAATAAAAGGTGACGCATACATCTTCTACGGAGGGGTGTTGGCTTATCTGCGCCATTAACCGTTGGAGGTCGTCCACCTGGGTGGAGGTATATCCCGAATCAGGTACGTAATCAGGCGACTTTGAGTTGAGTTTGCTTAGTTTGAAACGCCAGGTGTTCGTAATATCAAATCCCATCGGCGAATAGTAGGTACGCATATCTACATAAAAGTTGTCAATCATCCACCACAAAGCACAAATTACTATTACCAGCTCCAGGAAGATCCAACCGTTGCTCTTCCGTTGCGCCCAAACTATCTTCAATATATGTTTAATCATCGTGTGTTCGTTTATTATTCAATATCTTTTAAAGCATTCACTATATTCTGGCGGGACATCCGCATGGCGGGAATTCCTGCGCTTAACAGGTTTAATAAGAGGGAGAAGACCAGAGCTGCAAGGAATATACCAGGTTTAAAAAGCATTTGTGCCGTCAGCATTGGCTCTCCATTGAATAAAAATGTTTTACAGGCTTCAATCAAAACAAATGATAACAGCAGGCCGATCATTCCTCCGATCAACGTGATCACAAGGTTCTCATACAGTATTTGCTTCATTAACGTACCGTATGTCGCTCCGAATGCCTTACGTACGCCCACTTCGCCGCGTCGTTTATGAATGGATGATTGCATAACGCCCGTCATATTTAAAGCGGGAATAAGAAGTAAAAACAACAGGATTCCACCCGTAGTCATAAAGTAATCTTTTGCATCTACTTTCCTGAAACCGTTTGAACCCGTTGCAAGATCCAGACGTGTGATGGGGTTATGCTGGTAATTAAGTTTGAACTCTCTTTTGCTATCATTATATTGAGCCGTGCGGCGGGTTAATTCCTCTTTTATTTTATCAAAATCGGAAGAGCTGTACGCCAGCATAATAGTATTGAAAAGTCCTGTAATCCCTTCGTTATAAGGATTCTCCAATAAGGCAGGAGTCGCGGTATAAGGAACCCACACATTTGCGTAGGCATGATTGGCAGCCTTACTTACAGGTTTGACTACCCCGCATATAGTGTAGGAAACAAAATCGATGATAATGGTCTCGCCAACCGCATCCGTCGTACCGAATAAAGTGGATGCCACGTCGGAAGCTATTACGGCATGAGGGATTCCCGACTGAAAATCTGCTTCTGAAAAGGGTGATCCTTTGGTGAAGTTTAAATCAAATACTTTCCAAAAGCCAGGATCGGTATATTTTATGGAATATTCTTTGTATAGTTTCCTGGCAGGGAGGGAAATAGCCCTTTCATCACTGAGAATTGCAGTTACCGCCTTGGGTGTCTGTAACGAGTAGAAGCACTCTCTTACAGCTTCGGCAGACAACAGGCTATTGTTTGTACTTTTTTCCGATTTAGCCTGTACACCTAACACATACAACATATTATTGCGGTACGATTCAGGAGTATATTCCGCTACATTTATCTGAAAAACCAGTATCACCACCATGATCATGGCAATGGATAATGCTGTCCCTAATATAGATATGGTACTGACCAAAGGATTTTCCTTCAGCATTTGAAGGGCTTGACTGAAATATTGTTTCAACATCTTCTGACTATTTAAGGATTGTTCGTTATTTAATTTTGAGTTTGTTCTTCTCTTTGTAACCGCTCATATCTGAAACTACTATTTCATCGCCTGGTTGTAATCCGCTGACAACTTCTACGTATTCAAAATTGCTGTCGCCTAGCTGCACTTTACGTTTTATCAACTGGTCGCCATTTACCACAAACAGTTCGTATTCTCCTTTACCTGTGTAATAGGAGGCATTTGCAATACGTAATACATCGTCTTTAATGGCATTCATCACATAGACATCTGTTTTAAGTCCTGAGCGCAAACGACGGTGATTATCTTCCTCCAACTGCACGGTAAACGAGATCACGCCATTTTTTGACAAGGGAGTAACGTCGCTTACCATACCGTTCAGCTTGTCACTTCCTATCTTTATGATTGCCCGGCTACCCGCAGCAATACGGTCGCCATACGTATCGGCTATTTCACCCTCGATCTTGAAGTGCGAAAGGTCGGAGACTATAGCCACCCGGCTACCCTGCTGAATTTGCGCTCCCACTTCGTTATTGACATACGTCAATATCGCTTTACGTGGCGACCTGATCTGCGCGTCGTCCAATGTCCGCTTCATCTCCGCCAGTTCTTTTCTGAAGATACTAAGTTCAAGCTCCTTTACTTTAAGCTCTGCTTCGGCAAGCGCCTGTTCGTTTATGTACTTCTGCTCGTCTTCATTCAGTTGTAACTGACCTACATTATAACTTAATTCTACCTGGCGGACTTTATCCGTAGTTCCTGCTCCAAGGCTATCCAGATATACCTCATTACGCAACTCAACTTCTTTACGGTTAAGTTCCATACGGGATACCTTTAGCTTCATTTCCATTTCCGAAAGCTTACTGCGGTTGGTTACACGTAATTGTTCGAGTTGCAGACGTTTCATCTGCTCCTCATCCAACAGTTTATTATAATCCGTTTCAGCCGTCTGCAAATCCAGTTTCAGGATAGGAGTTCCCACACCCACAGAGTCGCCCCCTCGTTTGTATATCTCAACAATTCGTGAGTTTATAGGGGAATTGATGATTTCTTCAAAGGCAGGGATTACTTTTCCCGATGCACTTACCGATACTTCAATTATGCCTTTGTCGACAGTTGAAAGAATGAGGTCTTTCCGGCTCAGGCTCGCTTGCATAAAAGATATTAATAGGCTGATAAGGATAACAGCACCTCCAACACCTAATCCTATTTTTAGAATTTGCTTGCGCTGTTCCTTCTTTCTTACTTCTTTGGGTATATCTCTATCCATTTATTGATAAGTTTGATCTATTTCGCCATAAGCAAACTCTATGCCAAAACTTTAAACTCTTATAGGCAGGGATTGTTATATGTATGAAGGTGTTCAAATACGAACAGAGTGTTCGATTTCAAATTGAAATAATTCTAAATAAAAAGAACTTTTTTTCGGACATTTTGTTATATAAATAGACAGTAACTAGAAATTAACGTTTTTCAATTTTTATAATCATGACAACCAAAAGACCGAGCGCATTATTCGTTAATGCCATTATTTTATTTACGTTTTTCTTAACCAGTTGTGCAATGGATGGTAATAATTCAATTACTCCGACCCATCCTTCCAAACCATCTCAAACAGCTCCCAATGAAGCAGTATTAAAATCCTTTGACATGAAGTATCCCAATGCAAAAAACATTCAGTGGAGCACAAGCAGTAATTATTATGTGGCTGATTTTACAGAATACTCAACGCCTGTAAACGCATGGTTTGACCTGGATGGCAACTGGAGCTTAAGTAAATCAACCGTAGCTTTCAATAGTATGAATGGAGCCGTGACAAAGGCATTTTCAGAAAGTAGTTATTCCGATTATAATGTTAACGCAACGAGTTTATTAGAAAGAAAAGACATGGGGAATATTTATGTAATGGAATTGGATAATAATACAAATCTTTATTTCTCTATGCAAGGTGACATGATCAAGACCGTACAAAACAATGGCGTATATACCGACAAACCAGTGGTTATTCCAACAGAAGTGAACGGTTTAATCACCAGCCTTTTCAATCGTTCTCAGATTATTGACCTTTGGAATGACTCATTAGGATCTAAAGTAGGTGTGATAACGGATGATACATATAAAGTTGTCGCCCTTGATTTCGATTATGGCTGGATAGCAACTTTATGGTCGATCGCTGAACAAGCAGTACCCAACACAGTCCTTAGCAAATTTAGATCTTCTTCTTATGGTGAAGCAGACGTTGATGATATCAAGATCATGGAGAATAGCGAAGACCTTGCCTATTTATTTTACTTCGACGAAGGAGATAAACATGAAATCGCAACTGTAAAAGAATCAGTAAACTATATAAGTGTTTTATCCTATTAAAAAAATGGTGGGTTGGAATAAATGCAGCGCATTCTAACCCGATTTTTTCTTTTATATTTTCTTCGAAAGTACTGATAGGTTCAGTACTTTCGTTTTTTTATATTCATTATCCGGGCTTATTCTCCTCTTTCAAAATATACCACACTTAGTTGTAAAGCCTCATAACTTTAATGTTCGGCTAATTAACTATTAATGATTCATTCATGTAGTAATATTCATCTCACCCAGGTGAACAAGATAAATCACCTGGGTCAATCACTTGTTTCACCTAGGTGATCAATATTTACCACCAGGGTGAAAAACAAACTTCTTTATATCCTTACTACTAACAATAGCTGAATTGAACAGTTATTTGTGCTTATTATCTGATTAAATAAACCAGATTCCTATAAAAAAGGACAAATCTAATTCGCAAAGTTGCCTTATATTTGTCCTGAATTTTTATGAAGTGCAAACTATAATTATGAAATCAGTAATGCGAGTTTCATAGTTTCCTTTTAAATTTATATTGTATGAAAAAGACTATAGCTACTATTTTACTTCTACTTATTCCTATCTTATCTATCGCTCAAAAAGTGACAGGATATGTTTATGAGGCTTATAATGAGGAACCTTTAACCGGAGTAAATATCTTTTATAAAGACAAAGGTATACCAAAGGGTACTATAACGGATGTCAATGGATATTATGAACTTGAAATACCTACCGGCAATGTTACGCTTACATTTAGTTATTTAGGTTTTGAAACGCAAAACCATCCGTTGATCGTTAAGCGTGGTCAGGATATCTCATTAAATGTATCGATGAAGATACAGTCGAATGTAATGGATGAAGTCGTTATCAGTGTGGGCCGTTATGAACAGAAACTAAGTGAGGTAACGGTTTCAATGGATATTCTGAAAGCTTCTGATATTGCCATACAAAATCCGACTGACTTAAGTTCCGTATTGAATACGATGCCGGGTGTGGATGTTACGGATAAACAGCCTTCTATCCGTGGAGGAAGTGGTTGGACATACGGTGTTGGTAGCCGTAGCCAGATTTTAGTAGACGGTATGTCTGTATTGACTCCGGCCGTAGGGGAAATTAACTGGAATATGATACCGATGGAGAATATCGATCAGGTGGAAGTCATAAAAGGAGCTTCCTCTGTGCTTTACGGTTCTTCTGCATTAAACGGATTAATTAATGTACGTACTTCACGTCCCGGTTTGGATCCAAAAACAAAAGCAAATGTTTATTTGGGTATTTACGGAAATCCTAAAGAAGAAAGTTACGCATGGTGGGGAAAAGACTTCTGGAGCGACGGAAAGTACCATGTAGAACCATTCTTACGCCGGAATGTGCTTTCTGGTATCCGCAATCCTATTTATAACGGATTGGATATTTCTCATTCACGCAGGATCAACAACCTCGATGTGACAGGAAGCATGAATATCTTTACTGATGAAGGATACCGTGAAGGTAATTACAACAAACGTGTACGGATAGGTGGAAACTTAACGTATTATGACCCCAAAATACACGGATTGAATTACGGATTGAACGGTAATTTCTTATCAAACGATTACGCCAGTTTCTTTATGTGGCGTTCTGCAGATAAAGCTTATACCCAATCACCATTGGCTAATATGGCCCGGCAGGGGAACAGCTTTTATATCGATCCCTTTATGAACTACACAAATATTAAGAATAATACGACTCACCGTCTTAAAGGACGTTTTTACCATAAATCCGACCGTATCAAATCAAGACGCACAGATAAAACAATTCTGGAGATTGCAGAAAATATGAATTTTAATTATGATGCTATTCCTGACTTGATCAACATCATTGAAAACCCACTAGGGGAATTAGCGCCCCGTTTTCTGCCACATTTGAATGATATTATGAACGGTTATTATGTGGGGGCTGCCAAAGAAGTGGAAAACCTTGCAAACCAGTTCTTTCCGGGCGCACAACCGGCCGATTACGTCGACTTGGTTTCATGGATCATGGGGAATACCCCTCTCCCATCCAATACATCGGACTTAATTCCATGGTTAGTGGGAACGATGACACCGAATGCGGATAATAGCACTCCTCCTGACAATACATCCTCTTATTATCTGGACTATCAGTTTAACAAAAAGTATGATAACGGCCAGTTCACGACAGGGGCAACGTTCGAACATATCCGCACGGAATCTCCTGTTACTGGATTGCATAAAAGTGATAATATCGGATTATTCATCCAATATGATCATAAGTTTTTTGACAAACTTAGTGCTTCCTTAGGTATGCGTCTCGAATATTACCGCGTAGATTCGTTGAAGAGAGAAGCCGAAACTAAAATATTCGGCGTTAAAGCTCCGTTCAAACCTATTTTGCGGGGTGGGTTAAATTATGAATTAGCAGAGCATAGCTTTATCCGCGCATCGGTAGGTCAGGGATACCGTTATCCCTCAATTACTGAAAAGTTTGTCTATAAAGATATTGGCGGCATCGCTGCATATCCCAATAATAATCTACATGCCGAAAAAGGCTTTAATGCCGAATTAGGCATCAAGCAGGGATATAAGATCGGTAATTTTATGGGTTATGTGGACGTCGCAGGCTTTTACAATCACTACAAAGATATGATCGAGTTCCAGTTTGGCTTGTTCAATAATACTACATTTGAATATGTGGATAACCTGGCTGATGTAATTATGATGATCGGCAAAGATCAAATGCCAGGATTCGGCACACGATTCGAGAATATTTCACGTGCCAGGATATATGGTATTGACGCATCAATCAACGGACTTTGGGATATCAATCCCGACACCAAATTGACATACAATTTAGGATATGTATTTTTACAACCCATCGATGTGAATGCTGATAAAGTAAACGAGGAAGAAGAAGCTAATACAGATCCTCTGGCACTAAAGTCTAAATCAAATACTTCGAAATATTTAAAATACAGACAAAAACATTCGGCTAAAGCTGTTATGGACTTACATTGGAAACGTTTCAATATAGGCACCAATATGACCTGGAAAAGCAAAACGCTTGCCGTCGATTACTTTATGGCCGACGAACGCGAGAAGCCTTATCCTGACCTAATGGATTATGTACGGGGTATTATCTTCCCGGGACTACATGATTACTGGATGGATAAGAACTCCGGGTACTTTGCTATGGACGTTAGATTGGGATTCAATGTTAATAAGAATGTCAATGTACAATTTTCAGTTAATAATATTTTGAATACGGAATATAGTCTGCGTCCAATGGATGTGTCTCCTCCACGTACCTTTATTTTACGGATGAATACTACTTTCTGATCATAACAACGAATGGGCTTTTATTTTAAAAGCCCATTCCCAATTCAAATAGGAACCTGACACTATCTTTCGATCCGAAAATTGAATATTTGGTGGTTATTTTATTAATCAGCGTCAGCCATATACCTCCACCGTACGAAGTATGCCATTTATTGGATGATTGACCGGGATACCATACCCTTCCGTAATCAAAACCAGCAAAAAGTCCGTATTGAAGTGGAGTAAACGGATTCTTTAACTGCCCCATATCTAACCTGAAATCAGAATATTGATAAAAGGATTGTTTACCAAGAAACCTATTATCCCTGTAGCCTCTTAATTCGGTGGTTGCCGCCTGATAAAACTCAAATTTATCTGTAAATAATACTTTTGTTTTGGCCATGGTAGCCCATGAAAAACGATCAGTTATACTAACATCCAAAGCTCCCTTTACTTCCAGATATGGAAAATGTCTTTTGATATTTCCTAAATTTACTTTCCATCCGGCAGAAACATCACCTTCCAATTTAGAAATAACAGAAGAGGGCGTCCCGCTTATATGATAATCTATGGCCAAGTCAGCAAAGTAATTTGTTTTAAATACCCGGTGATCTTCCGGATACACCAGATTAATAAA
>DAMCDT010000031.1:0-4648 GCA_032058265.1 Tannerellaceae bacterium | reverse complement strand
TAATTCAAAAGAGGCTCGAAATGATATTTCCTGTTTGGTATCAATGGTGTAATTAAGCGAGGGCGTTATGCTAAAATTCCGAATGTTCACCCTATTAAAGTTCCTCCTCTCATCTCTATATCCATCAGTATTATTTCCAAAACCAAAAAAGTTAAAATAGTTCTTGGGAAAACCGAATTGAGCATCCAGATGTATACTTTTACGTTCGTCATATAACGGAAATATTCCCCGGTACATAAAACCACTTAAATAATTAAATCCGATACGGTGTTGATAGGTAAATGGCAAACGTTTATAATCATACATGGTATAAGTAAAAAAGGTTCCCAGATTGATCCCCAGGTCAGAATCATAGAAACCCCAGGGACTCAATGAGATCTGATGATGCTTTGTTTTGGTATAATCATAATCCATTAATTTCTCATTATCCGATAAAATGATTTTCGCTGCGGAGATGGTATCGAATGTTTTTTTTTCAGATGAATAGCTGTATATCTTTATCTTTTCCCCTGATTGCAGATTATATGAACTATTTCCTTTGCCACTATTCAATAGTACTTTCAAATTTCTACCATTGTTTTCGGTTATATCAAAATGATCATCGCCATCAAGCCCGTATATCCAGATTTCTCCTGCTGCTTTTTTACCGTATTTTTTATCAAAGACCCAATATCCTTTATCTTTATCGTATATCTTTATATGTACGCTATCTGAATTTGTACGGTCTATTTCGAAATAGTCTGTATGATTGGTTCCGGTTATAACCGGATTCTTCTGAAGTATCTGGTAATATTTATGGGCGATTTCCCTTACTTTATCTCTTCTTTTTTTCAAAATCCGCTTAATATTGTCTGTTTCATCAGACTTAATTTCCTCGGGCAGTTTAGAAAAAGCTTCGTCAATCAATCGATCAGTAAAGTGTTCTTTTAAATAGTCAGCCTCCTGCATCCATAAGGATTCATCACTTCTGGCTGTAAGAGCCATATCGAGGGGATAACCTAATTTATTGAAGTTTTTAATATTCTTAATCTGACTTTTGTAGTTTTGGATAAAACCGATTCCTAATACGCCCAGCATTTGATTAAGAAGAAAACCATCTGCTTTGGTAAATGCATGATTACGATCGATTACAACCGGACTAAAAACAATACTATCACCCCGTTGATCAGCAACCCAGTTCCAGTTTTCCGGCATTTTATTCCAATCGCCGATAACCATATCAAAAAGGCGTTGCCTGATATATAATTGCTGATCGACAAAATACACCTTATCTTTTTGTATAACTTCCAATAATTCAGTGGTGGTTAATATGTTCTCTTTGGTAGTTAAATCTGGTACATCGATAATACTCACCAGCTTATCCTGGATATAGCTACCATCTGCTATGGTATCAGTCGTTGTGTATTTAGGTATATAATATATACGTGGATTATTGGAATTCAATCCTAAAGATTTAGCCAGATAATCGGACGCTAAAAATGTATAGGGATTAATAATCGTATAAGCATCCCCGATAAATGTATCCAGGTAGGTTCCCCTAAAATCTTTTTTGTTATACATTTCCTGAAAAAAGTCTGATTCAAGAAAACTGGTCGAACCTCCAAGCGGTTTCAACAGATAAAGACGTTTTTGTTTATCTTCTAATGCCAATCCATGAAAGTTATCCGCCTGTGCTATAACAGTTACTCCTCCCATAAATGAACCCAAAGTAGTGGATATGGCAGTGATCGGTGTGGTATATATTTCCCTGTAGTGTTCTCCCCATAAGCGGTTATAAATAGAACTTTTCTTTTTCATATCTATCGGATAAATAGATCTCCTGACTCTTTCCCCGTCGGGTAAAGCCCCGATTGATTGAGTTCCATAGAGCTGTACTGTAATAGACAATACAGCCAGAACTAAAAGAGAACGATATAGTATCACCTTTTTATCCACACTGCAAGCTTCCCTCCTTTAACATAAAACATAGCTTCCCCATTATCATCAATGGTCACTTTAGTAGGAACACTTCCGGTTACTTCTTTCCACATTTCGCCTTTATGATGTTTACCAACATTCATCCATTTTTCGCCATCATCTCCGTTTGAGACAAGTAATACCAAACCTGAATTCCGGTGTTCGTTATCTCCCATACGTACAAAACCTATGGTATTAGGATGATCGAAATAATTCACTTGTTCACCAAAAGCGTATTTACATCTTATTCTCGTTAATAAATCTATTACTTTACGATGTTTTGATTTCTTCTTTTTTACTCCGTAGTAATCTCCATAGAATAGGCATGGGTAGCCATCTTTCATCAATAATATCAAGGCATAAGCAGAAGGTTTGAACCAATCTTCCACTTCCGACTCTAACGAACTTCCACACTGCGAATCATGGTTATCAACAAATGTCACTGCCAGATCCGGATGCTGTGATACGAGTGTGTCATTAAATAGATAACACAAATTATAATCTCTCTTATGCAGAGATGCTTCATATAAATTATAATGCAACGGAACATCAAAAAGGTCAACTGAATATGCCAGTGTTTCAACATAATCATTGAGGGTATTCATATCCCTTTTCCAGTATTCTCCTACCGCGTAAAAATGATCACCCCTCTCTGAACGGATCGTTTGCATAAACTCCTTGATAAATCGATTATCAATATGCTTAATAGCATCCAAGCGCATTCCATCCAAGTTTAATTCATTTGTAACCCAAAGTCCCCATCGCTTCATTTCATCCACAACTTCAGGATTTGAATAATCTATATTCGCAAACATCAGGAAATCATAATTGCCATTTTCATCGTCTACGGCATCACTCCAGGACTTATCTTCTCCCACGATCTGGAATATTCCTCTTCTATTTGTGAGCTTATCGTAATCGACGCCTGAAAAATGTTTCCAATGCCAGTTGAAGTCTGAGTAAGTATTGTTCCTGCCGGGAAAATGAAAACCGGTCATTCCTTCAATCTCGTATTCCTCACTTATGTAGTGATTGCGTTGTATGGGGTCTACTTCCCTGACTATAAATCTTTCCGTATAGTCAGCTCCGGCTTTATGGTTCATTACGGCATCCAGATAAACATTGATCTTAAACCGATGGAGTTTACGGACCATAGAAATTAATTCTTTCTTTGTTCCGTATTTTGTCCTTTTCGTTCCTTTTTGTTTAAATTCGCCCAGATCATACAGATCGTATGTGGCGTATCCTTCATCCTGTTGGGAAATTGCTTTATAAGCGGGTGGTATCCATAGCGCGGTTACACCCATTTTATGTAAATGATATGCTTCTTTCTTTATTTTTTTCCAAAGATTTCCAGAGTTAGGCATGTTCCATTCAAAGAACTGCATCATAACACCATTTTTCATTTTATCTCCTATATCCGTTCAGTTTACCGACCATCTTTGCAGGATTAACCCATTCATCAAATTCTTCGGCGGTAACGTATCCGGTTTCGATAGCTGCTTCTTTTAGTGTTTTATTTTCCTTATAGGCCCTGTTGGCAATAGTTGCTGCTTTATAATATCCAATTTTTGGGTTTAGGGCCGTGACAAGCATCAAAGAATTATCCAAATGTTTTCTAATGTTTTCCTTTCTTGGTTCAATACCACTAACGCAGTTTTCATTAAAACTA
Source organism: Tannerellaceae bacterium (assembly GCA_032058265.1). Lineage (GTDB taxonomy): Bacteria > Bacteroidota > Bacteroidia > Bacteroidales > Tannerellaceae > DFXE01. The sequence continues at coordinate 1,020 of DAMCDT010000031.1, read as the reverse complement.
TTGCATCCGTCTCCGATTATTCTCGCACTTTGAAGGAAATTATAGATAATCATCGGTTTAAACACATTCAATTCGAACTGCCCGTTCGATCCACCGACCGAAATAGCTACATCGTTACCCATTACCTGTGCGGCAATCATCGTTAGGGCTTCACATTGTGTAGGATTAACTTTTCCCGGCATGATAGAAGATCCAGGTTCATTTTCCGGTATATGTATCTCACCTATTCCGGAACGTGGTCCAGAACTTAACATACGGATATCATTTGCTATCTTCATAAGGCTTACGGCTACTGTCTTCAATGCGCCATGTGTGCCTACGATAGCATCATGTGAAGCCAGTGCTTCAAATTTATTTGGAGCTGTAATGAATGGTAATTCCGTTAATTCCGCAATCTTCTTTGCAACCTGTTTATCGAAATTATCGGGTGTATTAATACCCGTACCCACAGCCGTTCCGCCTAATGCTAATTCAGCCAGGTGCGGAAGCGTATCTTGTAGCAACCGCAATCCATGTTCCAATTGCGAAACGTAACCGCTGAATTCTTGTCCTAGTGTGAGTGGAGTTGCATCCATAAAATGAGTACGCCCGATCTTAACGATATCCATGAATGCAAGACTTTTTTGCGCAAATGTATTCCGCAGGCTTATGATTGCAGGAATGGTAAGTTCGGTTAACATTTTATAGGCTGCTATGTGCATGGCCGTTGGAAAGGTATCATTCGATGATTGGGATTTATTCACATCGTCATTAGGAGAAATTATCTTTTGTTTATCCGTTAAACGACCTCCCCGTAAAACATGTGCACGGTTAGCGATTACTTCGTTCACATTCATATTTGTTTGGGTACCGCTACCTGTCTGCCAAACAATAAGGGGAAAGGAGTCATCCAGTTTACCTTCAATGATTTCGTCACAAACTTCTACAATCACATCGCATTTATCGGGAGCCAAAACACCTGCATCCCTGTTGATTAAGGCCGCTGCTTTTTTCAAATATCCAAATGCATGGATAGCTTCT
>DAMCDT010000030.1:0-18106 GCA_032058265.1 Tannerellaceae bacterium | reverse complement strand
AAATCAGCGAACTAAGGAAAGATACGGTTAACCACGTAGGAGATATTTTTACTTATAAGCCAAAGGCTGACTTCATTGGTACTGAAGAAATAGAAATAGAAAAGAGATCTTATTCTATTAATCCTGAAGTGCAGGAAAACAAAGCACTCATCAAAATTAAAATAACAGTAGAAAAGGGATTCTAACTCTATTTTTAAGGTATCGGCACGCTTCTTTGGTTAGGTATGCCTCTTAAAGTCGGCATCGCGCTGAAAGTATCCCTTATATTCCAGGCATTATCAGACTTATTCCATTCCGATATGGGAGGGGTAGTCATCAGGCCTTGCCAATCTTCTCCATTGAGAGCCGTTCTTCTATCTGACCATACACCATCGATTACATAAGCATAATTATCCGTCAATACTTCGGTTGGAGTTTTAATATTTAGTAATTCGCCTGCAATACGGAAAGTCTTTGTTTTATTTCCCGACAAATAAGAGAGAACTGAAAGGCAACGTTCGATTTTCGGACTGTTATTGGCCTCATCAGCTTTGTGTATTCGTCCGATAATACCGCCGACGGCAAGTGTTGAACCGGTTCTCCCTTTATTGATGTTTCCTACTGCATAGCTGTCATGCACAATGGCCGATAACGTATGATTCGGGCCATTTCCGCTGGTGCTGATCCATCCGCCAAGCCCGCCGATATAACCGTTTTTGGATGTAATATCCGCATAACTGTAACAATTCCGTAAACTAAAAGAAGCATAACCATATCCATGTCCGACATCGTTGCCTGCACTGGTCGCCGAAGCATATCCAAAGATGCCTCCGGTAGAAGATATTGTCTCCGGAATAATCATATTTCCCCCTTCAACAATTCCCCTGTTTATACATGATGTGATAGTAAATATACCTGATCCGTATCCATTACCATTAGACGTCTGCTCGTTATTTCCCGACTTATCGCCATAACCGTATCCGTCTCCATATCCAAAGATACCACCGGTATAAGAAATGGCATGTTCATTTTCTGCATCACCCCCTTTAACAAAACCGGTATTTATGCAGTATTCAATGGTAAAATTACCGGAACCGTCACTGTCGCCATATCCGTCACCCGTGCTATAACCGAAACCAAAGATTCCCCCGGTAGAAGATATACCTTCTTCATTGTGTGTATTTCCCCCTGTGATATATGCTTCATTTGCACACGAACGGATAATGAATGAACCGAAAGCCGAAATAGATCCATCGCAATAACCATGACCTCTCCCTTTCCCGATAATACCGCCTGTGTACATGAAACTTCCCGGTTTACCTTCGACAGGGCCTCTATTCGTACAATTCTCTATCAAGATTGTTGAAGACCCGTCACTATCGCAAAAGGCATAACCGTCTCCGACCAGTCCACCGGTATTGGAATAAATACTTTCCCCTGAAATGACTTTGGTATCGATATTATGGCAATTGCGGATAATGATCGAATCACTGTCTTTCTGAACATTACATAACAAATAACCGGCAAGGCTTGCGGTACGGGAGATCTCTCCGTTATCATAGCCTTTAATTTCCCCACCGTGTATGGTTAAGTTCTCGATGATGGCTCCATTTCCTACATATCCGAATAATCCTGCTACCGGATAACTTTCTGTTTCGGGATTACCAATATAAAGATTGGAAATAGTTTTTCCGTTACCATTAAAGATTCCTTTAAAATTATGAAGCGGATCAATACCGATCGGTTTCCAATAATGTGCGCCCAGGTCGAGATCATCGGTTAAAAAGAAATAAGTATCCTGATAATCTTTTCCAACCACTCCATTTACCTGTTCAGCTAAATACACAAGTACTGATTCTGATGAGATAAGATAAGGCTGTTCTTCCGTTCCGAATCCTTCGAAAGTGAAACCGCCGTCGTCATTATACCAATCACCTGTCTGTGCAACGGATTGATTTGTAAAATATAGAAATAATAAAAGAACGGTTAATGTATATCTCATTGATCATTGAGTTATAATGGTAAAGTTATTTTCAACTTTTCATTCATTCCGGTATGACAGTTCAGCACAATAGCTTCTCCTTTATTCGGAAAAGATACACGAACAGTCTTTCCAGCCGGGAATATAAAGAGTTTATCTCCGCACTGAATCCGGTAACTTATGTCTGAGAGGTTGGCGATCTCGCTTATTTCACCCTTGATTGTTTTCATAATCAGGGACGCTTTTAATAGTGCACGAAGATGTTCCGGTTTTCCTGCTAGTTCTCCATTGAAACAAGCGGCAGAACGTCCGGCAAATAAGGCTTCTTTAATACCTTGTTCAGTCCGGTTCTTTGCAAAAACCAATGTAAGAGGACGGGCATTCTTCCGTGATCCATATTCACCGGAGGTTAAGTCGTGAATATCCGAATTAGCCATAAAAGCCAGGTTCATTTCTTTACACCAGTCGAAAGAAATGGGATAATATTCCATATAATTAAACACTTCAACACCATGTATCTTTTTATCTTTTATCAGTTGTTCATGTACGGGATAAAGCGTTGATTTGTCATCAGGCCATCCCGGATGATTCCACATGATAAAACCTCCTTGTCCGATAGCAACATCAATTGCTTTCAGCGGGTCTTCAATATCCATAGGGATCGCGTCCTTTATGAATAAAGCATTCAAGTGCCCTAATGGCTTCGATCTGGTAATTTCCGTTCCCCGTATAACAATGAAGCCTATTTCATTTGCTCTCTTTTTAGCAATTTTAAATGATTCGTTTAAGTCTCCTGCAAGGACGTCTTTGTAAGGGCGGTATTCAATATGATCAGTAATTGCAATAGCGTCTAAACCTTGCTGCCAGGCTTCATTTACTCTGACATCAGGCCATACTTTTCCATCGGAGAAGACCGTATGGATATGAAAGTCACACTTCAATGTTTGATATCCGCTAAAGTCCGGAATATGAATAATATCCCTAACATTTGTCTGGTCCATTTCCGTTATTTCATACACATCATTATTTCTAAGTTGTGCCTGCAGGCTAATAAAGCTGCTCAGTAGTGTAAATAGTAATAGCTTTTTCATATCGATCAGTTTTTGTTGTTAATTATCAGCGTGGAAGGCATACGTTGTAATGCTCTTTTCCGATGTTCGGACACGTCATTCCATGTATGATAGCTAATCAGCATGAAATTATATCCATTGAATAATTCAGGAGTAAGGTCTTTATCCGGAAGTATTTTAGCTTGTTTTACAGTCTGTGTAAATAATGTAAACGCCGATTTTATGTTTGCCAGACCGGGAGTTGTACTGCTAGTTTTATTCATAAGGCTTATGTTGCCTAGTGTCGATTTCATTAAAGTCCGGGCATAATCCAATAAGAAAAGATCGTCTAAGGACGCTACTACTAAAAGGACATTGGTTGCCTTTACGAAATCACGGTTTACAAAGACACCAACGGGACAGTTACTCTTCTCGATAAATACTTTTGTCTTATCTTTTAATAAGGCGCCCGGATAGAACCATGACTCAGGAGCTTTAAACCGTCGTAGATACTTATTGTAGAAAAAAGACCGGAAGCGGTTGACGGCTACGTCAGTAGGTAAATTGCTCATTGAAATACCCGAGCCAACCAATAAGAAATCGTACCCTTCTTCGTTGACTATATTTACAATGTCCTGTCCTGCGTTAGTAGAAACTTCGTACCGTGTCTTAATAGGAATCCCTAACTTTTGAGCTCCGTAAAGAATAGGGCCGAAACTAACCTCTTCAAAGTTATCCGTATGCAAAGGATTCACATCGGCGCCCACTGTTAAATGCAGAGCAGTAATTTCTAATTTATTATTTCCTTTGGAGAACATTTGATAAGCAGCATCCAGCATGATCTGCCCGTTTCCGGCACGTCCGAATGAAAGTAATACTTTGAAGACTCCCTCCAACGGCTGGCGCATCTTTTCTTCCAGGAACTTATCACGTTTCCGGTAGATAAATTTAATAAGTGAGATCAACGGAGTTGTCATAAACGTTGTGACCAATGTCATCAATACCAGCATAACAAAGATAGGAGGGGAGAGAATACCCATTTCGTAGCCGATTGTAAGAACGACCAACTCCATCAACCCGCGGGTGTTCATCATGGCTCCGATGTACAGGCTGTTCTTTACGCTTTCCCCAACAAACCGGGCTGAAAAGAAAGCACCTCCGAATTTACCTAAAATAGCAACCAAAGTGATTATGACGCACATCCACCACAATTCAGGGCTGTTTAACAGCCCGATCTCTGTACGCAATCCGGTGGAAACAAAAAAGAGCGGAAGAAATAGAGATAATGATACATCTTCTACTTTCTCCGTCATAATTTTACGGAACTTAATATTGCTTGGCATAACAACCCCGGCAATAAAAGCGCCGAACAAAGCATGCAATCCTAATATTTCCGTTAAATAAGAAGATAAAATAAGGATCAGGAACATAGAGGCTACCAGTCCTTTATCAATTACTTCTTTATTATGATAAATATGCCCGATCATCCGCAGGAAAGGGCGGACAACCAAAAACATAAACAGTATGTAAACTCCGGAGAAAAGTATATTATAGATAGCGCTCAACATAGAGCCTGCCTGTGCGATTGCCACAACAACAGCAAGCAGGCACCATGCTGTAATATCACCATTGGCGGCGCTGGCTAATGTGATAGTTCCCAGATGCGTTTTGGTGAGTCCTTTTTCCTGAATGATACGTGCCAGTACAGGAAAAGCCGTAATGCTCATGGCAATACCGATAAACAAGGCAAAAGACAGGAAAGGAGTACTGTTATCTGCGTAGGTATCATAAACGAAATATGCAGTAAGCATCCCGAAAAAGAAAGGAACGATAGTGCTGGTATGGCTTATGAGGATCGTTTCTTTCAGCTTTTTACGTACTTCCTCGAGGTCAAGTTCCATACCAATAGCAAACATAAAGAGTATTAACCCGAACTGGCTTAGTATATGAATGTTAGCAAGTGATTCGGGACGGAATAAAAAAGCAGATACTTCTGGTGCGAGATGTCCCAGTATAGAAGGGCCTAATACAATACCCGCCAGTATTTCTCCAATAACAGTTGGTTGACCTAGTTTCTTAAATAACCAGCCAAAGAGGCGGCAAGATAAAAGAATAACTATGATTTGTAATAACAGGATCGCTATCGGGGATTCGATATGTTTGAAAAGGAGCTTGGTAAAGACTGTAAAGCCTTCTCCCAGGTTACTGGGCGCATCGTACAATGATGTGATAGCCTCATCCAGTTGCCGACTTTCGCCTTGCTTGACGATTAAGTACATCAACGAACCGAAAACTACAATCATCAACAAATAAAAGGCTATACTTTTACTTCCTTTGCTCATCTGCATTGCGGTTTCTGCAAATATAGTAAATAAACAGCAAAAATAAAGCATATCGATACCATTGATCAAATATGACTTTGCTTATTATAATTTCACTTTTGGCTCACATCCTTTTCTTATTTTCCTGCCATGTATTTTATCTGCCACCAGCCGGTGCACTAATATCCACCAACCGGTGGATTAATATGCACCAATTGGTGGATTAATATCCACCGGCTGGTGGCAGATAAAATATACAGGACTTTAATATAAAAGATTACTGATCTTTAGATGAAAGGATCATAAACATTGATTAACTGTGCGGGATTCCGGAATTATAACGTATATTTGCAGTAAACCTATTCATAATGAATTATTATGCAATCACTCAATTTGATTAAAAACGATCCATGGCTATCTCCGTATAAATCAGCTATAAATGGACGGTATGAGTATTTCCTGAAGAAAAAAAATAGTTTAACGAATAATGGAAAGCAAACGTTAACTTGTTTTGCCTCCGGTTACCTCTATTTTGGATTGCATAAAACTCCGGAGGGTTGGGTGTTTCGTGAGTGGGCTCCAAATGCAATAGCTATCTATTTGATTGGTACATTTAATAACTGGCAAAAAGACGAAAGATACAGGCTTACCCGCTTAGATCATGGCAACTGGGAGATCATATTAGAAGAAGATATGCTTCATCATGAAGATCTTTTTAAACTGCGTATGGAGTGGGAAGGGGGCAGTGGTGAACGTATCCCTGCATGGATCCGCCGGGTGGTGCAAGACGAACAATCAAAGATATTCAGTGCGCAGGTTTGGAATCCGCAGACACCTTATGTTTTTAAAACCAAGAAATTCAAACCGGATACTTCTCCATTACTTATATATGAATGTCATATCGGAATGAGTACCAATGAAGAGAAAGTCGGTACGTACGATGAATTCAGAGTAAATATATTACCCCGTATTAAAAAAGACGGGTACAATGCGATTCAGATTATGGCAATCCAGGAACATCCTTATTACGGATCGTTTGGTTACCATGTAAGCAGTTTCTTCGCAGCTTCTTCCCGTTTTGGTACTCCTGATGAATTAAAACGGTTGATAGATGAAGCACATTCTATGGGAATTGCTGTTATCATGGATATAGTGCATAGCCATGCCGTGAAAAACGAAGTAGAAGGATTAGGACGGTTTGACGGTTCGTATGATCAATACTTCTATTCCGGTTTTCGCAGGGAACATCCGGCATGGGATTCCTTATGCTTTGATTACGGAAAGGACGAGGTGATCCATTTCCTATTGTCGAACTGTAAATTCTGGTTAGATGAATATAAGTTTGACGGTTTTCGTTTTGACGGAGTTACATCTATGTTGTATTATAGTCATGGTTTAGGAGAATCTTTTTCCAATTACGGTGACTATTATAACGGACATCAGGACGGAGATGCCATCACTTATCTTACGTTGGCCAACGAACTGATCCATGAAGTGAATCCTAACGCTATCACCATTGCCGAAGAAGTTAGCGGAATGCCCGGCTTGGCTGCCAAAACGAAAGACGGTGGCTATGGTTTTGATTATCGTATGGCAATGAATATACCAGACTATTGGATCAAGACAATCAAGGAGAAGAAAGACGAAGATTGGCATCCGTCATCCATCTGGTGGGAAACGACCAACCGCAGGGCGGATGAAAAGACGATCAGTTATGCCGAAAGTCATGACCAGGCGCTTGTAGGAGACAAGACGATTATTTTCCGTTTGATCGATGCTAATATGTACTGGCACATGCAGAAAGATGATCATGATTTTGTGGTAGAGCGCGGAATCGCACTACATAAAATGATCAGGCTGGTGACTTCTACAACGATGAATGGGGGCTACCTTAACTTTATGGGGAATGAATTCGGTCATCCCGAATGGATCGATTTTCCACGGGAAGGAAACGGATGGTCGCATAAATATGCACGCCGTCAATGGGATCTGGTAGATAATAAGGACTTGAAATATCATTTCCTTGGCGATTTCGACCGGGAGATGCTTGAATTGGTAAAGACAGTAAAGAATTTCCAGGACACGCCGATTCAAAAGATATGGGATAGTGATGGCGACCAGACATTAGCCTATATGCGTGGTGATCTGATATTTGTTTTCAACTTTAGCCCAAATCGCTCCTATACTGATTATGGCTTCCTTTCTCCGGCTGGTGAGTATGAGGTCGTTTTAAACTCAGATGCCAAGAAGTTTGGTGGTTATGGTTTGGCGGATGATTCGGTCCGGCATTTTACCCAGTTTGATCCATTGTACAAGAAAGAAAAGAAAGAATGGTTAAAACTCTATATTCCGGCACGTAGTGCAGTTGTGTTGAGAAAAGTAAATAAATAATAATATGTTATATCCTTTTGTATTTAAACCCATATTAAAAGATGTAATCTGGGGAGGTTCAGATATATGCCCTTTTAAAGGTATTACCCCCGGATTGAGCGGAATAGGGGAAAGCTGGGAGCTTTCGCATGTTGAGAATAATTATTCTATTGTTGATAATGGCGCCCTTGAAGGAAAAAGCCTTGACGATTTAATTAGTGAGTATGGTAACCAGTTAGTAGGGAAGAAAGTATTGGATCAGTTTGGTTCAACCTTTCCTTTATTAATCAAGTTTATCGATGCACGTGATGATTTGTCGATACAAGTACATCCGGATGATAAACTGGCGAAGATACGCCACAACTCTTTCGGCAAGACAGAAATGTGGTATGTGATCAAGGCTGCTGAAGGAGCCGCTTTATATTCCGGCTTTTCAAAGCAGATCGATGCGGACGAGTATATCAGGCGTGTAAAAGACAATACAATAATGGATGTGCTCCAACGGTATGAAGTGAAAGAAGGTGATGTCTTTTTCTTACCGGCCGGACGTGTCCACGCGATTGGTTCGGGATGTTTCATTGCAGAAATACAGCAAACAAGCAATATAACCTACCGTATATATGATTATAACCGTAGGGATGCTAACGGAAACGAACGGGAGTTACATACCGAATTGGCTAAGGATGCGATTGATTATACCTTATATCCTGATTACAGGACAAAGTATGAACCTCATAAGAATACCCCGGTTCAATTAGTAGCATGTAAATATTTTACGACGAATTTGCTTGATCTGGATGTTTCGCTGACACGTGATTTTTCTGCTTTAGATTCTTTTGTAGTATATATATGTATGTCGGGAAAAGCATCTATACGTGATAATAAAGGAAATGAAATAACTGTACATCAGGGGCAGACGGTATTAATCCCTGCGGATACAGAGGTTGTGACTGTCGATCCGTATTCGGAAGTTAAATTCATGGAAACCTACATCAGCTAAGATACTTTTATGGCCGGCCTTTATATTCATGTGCCCTTTTGTGCTAAAAGGTGTTTGTATTGCGATTTCTTCTCCAATACCAGCATGGAATATAAAGAGCCGTATCTTTCTGCACTTCTGAAAGAAATGGAAATGCAGAAAGATTATTTGGATAGTGAGCCGTTGGAAACTATTTATTTCGGGGGAGGAACGCCTTCGCAATTATCTGCTGCGGATTTTGAAAGCATCTTTGAACATATCTTTTACTTATTCCCGGTTGAAAAGGATATGGAAATAACCTTGGAGGCTAATCCTGATGATATGACCGAAGAGTATGTGTCATCACTTCAATCGCTTCCTTTTAACCGGATCAGTATGGGAATACAAAGTTTCCATGAAGATGATCTCCGTTTTCTTAATCGCCGTCATACTGCCAAACAAGCCAAACAGGCTGTTTCCCTTTGTAAAGAAAAAGGCTTTCATAATATAAGCATTGATTTAATATACGGGCTTCCGAACCAATCAATAGAAGCCTGGCAGCGGAATCTTAATGAGGCTATTCAATTGGATATCCCTCACATATCAGCTTACCATTTAATATATGAAGAAGGAACAAAACTTAACAAATTAAAGGAAGAGGGCAAAGTAAATACTATTGATGAAGAAGTCAGTGAATCGCAGTTTATTGCATTGATAGATACTTTACAAGGCGCAGGATATGAACATTATGAAATATCTAATTTTGCAAAACCAGGATATATCTCAAAACATAATAGTTCCTACTGGTTGGGGAATAAATATCTGGGTTTAGGCCCTTCGGCTCATTCGTATAATGGTGAGAACCGGCAATGGAATGTTTTATCGTTGAGGGATTATCTTCAAGGTATCGACGATCATAAATTAAATATTCAATTAGATTTTTTAACAGACGAGAGTAAATATAATGATTACATCATAACCGGCCTTCGTACGATGTGGGGGATCAGCCTTTCGCATATAATGACAGAATTTGGCAGAGATAAGCTAAATTATTGTTTAAAGCAAGCAACACCATTTATTGATAGAGGATTACTGCGCCGGTTTGATGACAAACTGCTATTATCCAGGGATGGAATCTTTATTTCAGACAGTATTATGAGTGATCTTTTGTGGGTATGAATCTTCTACGAAACAGGCGTTTTCTATGACGAAATTAGGGAATTTAAGGATATCTTTTAAATTTATTTGATTAAAAAATACATTGTAATATAAAACTATTATTTATATTTGCGTCGTTAATGTGAGAAGGTGCCATATTTGTATATCATATCAGGTTGCAATGGTGCAGGAAAGACAACAGCCTCCTACACAATATTGCCAGAGATGCTTAAGTGTAAGGAATTTGTTAATTCTGATGAGATTGCCAAGGGCCTATCGCCCTTTAATTCAGACAGTATAGCTGTCGCAGTTGAAGCCGGCCGGATAATGCATAGACGAATAAAAGAGCTCATCGCTGCTGGTGAGACGTTTGCTCTGGAAACCACACTAGCCACACGTTCTGTAGTAAAACTGATGCAAGACGCCCAAGAAAAAGGTTATTATGTTACATTGCTTTATTTTTGGTTGAATACGCCAGATTTAGCTGTAGAGCGCGTAAAAATGAGAGTTGCTGCCGGAGGGCACAACATTGCCGAGAGCACGATCCGTAGACGTTATGATTCAGGAATAAGAAACCTGTTCGAGCTTTATCTTCCAGCCAGTGACTACTGGATGATCACAGATAACTCGATGTCGCCTATGGAAGTGATTGCCAAAGGTTTTAAAAATGATAAAGATAAAAGAGAGATATATAACCTCACTATTTTTAATAAACTTGAACAGTATGAGTGAACAAGAAATTAGAGAATTCGAGGAGAATATAGTTAAAGGAGCAAATATCGCTTTCCAACGTCTGGTTTCTCAAAAGAAAAAAGAAAATGGAGAACTGGTTTTCTCACGTAATGGACACGTCTTCCGTGTAAAAGCGGCTGATTTAGACAAGTTCGGCGTATGACACTGTATTACTTCGTATAATATAAGGCGTAAGCAATTTATGATTCATAGATTGTTTACGCCTTTTTTATGCTGACTTTTTAACAGAAACCGGACTCTTATTCTACCAAGTCCATTTCTTCCAGTAAGTATCCCGCATTGGCATATTTGTCGATAATGAAAAGCACATAACGTATATCCACTATTATACTTCGTTGATAATCGGGCAGATATTGAATATCACCACCTACACCTTCCCAGTTGCGGTCAAAATTGATCCCTATTAATTCTCCGTTTGCATTCAGTACCGGACTACCGGAGTTTCCACCCGTGCTATGTGTGTTGGCTGCAAAAGCTACAGGCATTTTACCATCAGGCATTTGATAGCGTCCGAAGTCCTTTGCATTGTACAAGGCTTTAAGGTTTTCGGGAACAACAAACTCCCAGTTATCAGGATCTTCTTTTTCCATAACTCCCTCTAATGTTGTCTGTGCTTCGTAGTAAACGGCATCACGGGGAGCGTATCCTTTCACCTGTCCATAAGTAAATCTGAGCGATGAATTGGCATCGGGGAAATTTATTTTATCTCCATACATAGAGAGGAGTCCTTTTATATAGGTCCGGTGTGCGTCAGCGTACTCCGCGTCAAAGTCTTGAAGGGCTATTGTCAATTTGAGTCTTTCGTCTTGTACTGATTTGGCAAAAAGGATCATCGGATCATTATCTAACGCTTTAGCGGATGGCTTTTGAATAAACTTATTAAAATTTTTCTCACTTCCGTAGATGGAAGACTCGAAGAGATAATCGACAAATTTATCAGTATCTCCCTTGAATTTCTTATCAATGATGGCAAAATACTCCGGTTGAGAGTTTGAAGAAATGAGCTTTCTGTACTCTCTCAGCATAACTTTTGCAATCTTTTTATCTACTTCAGGAGAGTAATCTTTATCCGCAAAACGATGATAAGCTAATTCTAGTAAACGAATCTGTTCTTGTTGCTTTGTTTTATCTTTTCCTTTCAATGCTACGACAACCGATTGGACATCAGTGGGAACTCTCGAAAATTCAATTCCCCTTAATAAAGCTTCGTCCAGCATCCAGCTTCTGAACCTAAGGTCTTTCCGGTCGTTTACGATATGTTCGAGTATTTGTATGGCTTCAGGATAATCTGTTTCATTGTTTTGTCTCGACCATTCGATCAGTTTATCCTGTTCTTCTTTCTTTACCTCTTCAAAATTACGTTTATTAATAGCCCAGTTTGTTCCGATAGCATTTTTATATGCATTGGTAGAACTTGCATATTTACTTGAATACTGGATGCGGACAGAAGGGTCTTTAAGCATTTCTTCCAACATAGCTTCCTGTCGGAGATTACGGATGTTAATCCTTACGGTATTATCAATATCGCGGCGTTCTGCTACTTCCCATGAAGTATAATACTTATTGGTTCGTCCGGGAAAACCGATCATCATAGCAAAATCATTTTCTTCCACGCCTTTAAGGGAGATACGGAACCAGCGTTTGGGACGGAGGGGTACATTGCTTTCTGAATAATCAGCAGGATTCCCGTTCGCGTCTGCATAGACACGGAATACAGAGAAATCTCCCGTATGACGCGGCCACATCCAATTATCAGTATCTGCACCAAATTTCCCAATAGAAGAAGGAGGAGCGCCTACCAACCGGACATCCGTGTAACGTTTCTTTGTAAACATATAATATTGGTTCCCTCCATAAAACGCTTTAATCTCCACTTCTGTTCCGGGATTATCCTGTAAGAACTTTTCTCCCACTTTCTCATTGGCCAAACGATTCAGGTATCTTGGAGAAAGGTAATTCAGCCCCGTAGAATCTTCATCCTGCGCTAATTTGCTCAATACATAATCCGTTACATCATCGATCTTATCAATAAATGTGATACTGAGGCCGGGATTAGGCAACTCCTGGCTGCGGGTCATGGCCCAAAAGCCATCTATCAGATAGTCATGCTCTAATGAACTGTGCTGTTGTATCTGGCTGTAACCACAATGATGGTTTGTTAAGATCAATCCGTCCGGTGAGACCACTTCCCCTGTACAACCTCTTCCAAAAATAACAACTGCATCCTTTAATGATGACGAGTCAGGGTTGTAAATATCATAATCCTGTAGTTTTAATCCAAGAGCTTGCATATCCGCAAACTTTTGTTGCTTCAAAAGAGGAAGTATCCACATTCCTTCGTCCGCACTGGCAGGTATGGACAGGATCGATACAATTAATAATAAAGTGAATCTTTTCATGGTTCTATAATTTACTTATTTTGTGTTTTTCCATTGACTATAGGGCGTTTTTGAGAGCATAGAGTTATAGTATCTCCTATTCATGGTAACTTCTTCACCTATCCAATCCGGCATTTCAAAAGTTTCATCTTCGGAGGTAAGTTCTATTTCCGCAATTATAAGACCCTCATTATCTCCTGAGAATACATCTACTTCCCAGATATGATTCTCATAAGGAATATAATGGCGCGTTTTCTGAATTATACCTGAAACGCAAAGTTTCATTAACTCTTCGGCATCTGCCAATGGTATCTTTTGTTCAAATTCATACCGGCTCCAGAACTTTTCGTCAGAAGGCCCTTTAATAGTGAGGAAGCCATCTTCTCCCGATATACGAACCCGTACCGTACGCCCCTGATCAGCACAAATATAACCCTGGACGATTCGTTTGGCGCTTTGCACATCTTTAGAAAAATCTCCTTTGACGGTAAATTTCCGTTCCGTTTCAATAGCCATATAATATTCTATTTAATCGTTACCAGGGTAGCCCCAAAACCATATTCACGGAAAGAAGCATCCTGGTAGTAATATTGTTTATATTTTGTTTTCAGCTCTTTTTCAATGGCATTGCGAAGCACGCCATCGCCTTTACCATGAATGAATACAATCTTTTGCCCTTTTTGATTAGCATATTGCGCCAGCACTTCATGAAACCTATTCAATTGATAATTCAGCATATCACTATTACTTAAGCCGTTTGTGTTATCCAGTAATTGATTGATATGCAAATCAATTTCCAAAATAGGAGCAGTGGCGGGTTTCTTTTTCGCCGGTTGTTTAGGGATTTGTTTGTCGATACGTACCTTTTGTTGCATCGCTTCCTGTAGTTCAGCCGTTGAAATCAATAGTTCTTTTTCAGGCAAATCACCCCGAACGACAGGATATATTAACGCATCTTCTTCAAAGAAGTCATTTTCCATAAAACAATGTATCTTATAGAACTTTACGATATCGATATGCAGTTCAACAGATATAGCATTTTTTAGTGCAAAAGGCTTGTCCTTTTTAAAAGCTATCATCTGTATACATACCCGCTCCAAATCATTAAGGTCTGCTTTTTCAAACTCTTCCAGGAATATTTTAGTATTCGGTTCCACCAATCCGCTATACCGGCTTATCCAGCTATTATTTTGTCTGTTCATATAATTAAAGTAAAGGAAATAGTTACTTTCATTAATGAAATATGTTTCATAACCGGTCTGTTGGAAAGCTTTCGGATCGACAGGAAGATATGCCAGATAAACATTCATGCGTTCACCTTCCGGTGTTTCTTCAATTACTTGCTCTTCCTGTTCAGGTACATGTATTACTTTAGGCGTCTCAATAATAGGTTGGAGTTTCGGTTTCGGAGTGTGAGCCTGGCTATCCAGGCTTTCAACAACCACTAGTTCACGTGTCAGCGCAGGAATCTCAAAGCCGTCATCTCCTTCAACCAATACGGTATCTTTACCTTTGAAACCACGTACTATGCCTCCTCCGACACTATTCAAAAAACGGACTTTATCCCCTACTTTTATATTCATATCTTTACTATTCAGCTGTTTTCTGGACAAAGTTCACTAATTTTGCGCAGAATATAAAGGAATGACTACAAAAACTCAACAGATACATATTGAAGAATACAATTATTCTTTACCTGATGACCGGATCGCAAAGTTCCCTCTGCCTAAAAGGGATGAATCAAAATTGTTAATTTACCATGACGGTGAGATAAATGAACGTGTTTTCAAGCAAATACCGGATTACCTGCCGGAAGGTTCTTTGATCGTTTTTAATAATACCCGTGTGATACATGCCCGTTTACTTTTTAGGAAAGAGACCGGCGCACAGATCGAAATCTTTTGTCTTGAACCTGTGAAACCACACGATTATACCTTAATATTCCAGCAAACGCATCATTGCAGTTGGATGTGTCTTATAGGCAATCTGAAGAAATGGAAAGAAGGTGTTTTAAGGAGAGTAATAGAAATCAGGGGAAGTACGATTACCTTACAAGCAGAGAAGAAGCAGTCTTTTGGCGATACTCATTTAGTAGAATTCTTTTGGGATAATGAAGAAGTTACTTTTGCGGAATTGCTGGAAACAGCCGGGGTGCTACCGATTCCTCCTTACCTACACAGGGAAACGGAGAAGAGCGATTTGGAGACATATCAAACAGTGTATTCTAAAATAGAAGGTTCGGTTGCTGCCCCGACAGCGGGACTTCATTTTACTCCCGAAGTGCTGACCTCGTTAGACAACAAGGGTTTTGTCCGGGAAGAATTAACCTTACATGTAGGCGCTGGTACATTTAAACCGGTTAAGAGCGATACTTTGCAAGAGCATGAAATGCACCTGGAGTATATCTCAGTTAACCGCTCAACAATTGAACATATACAAAGAAATCTGGATAAAATCATTGCTGTTGGTACAACGTCGGTACGTACTTTGGAAAGCCTGTATTATATAGGAACTCTATTATTTACTAATCCGGAAGCTGGTACTGATGAATTAGTGGTAAACCAATGGATGCCTTATGAAGAAAGTAATAATCAACTTTCTTCCTTCGAAGCTCTACAAAATATTTTGGATTATCTGGACGAGATAAAACAAAACAAACTTATCACTGCAACGAGGATATTAATTGCACCGGGTTATGATTTTAAAATTGTAAAAGGTATTATAACAAACTTCCATCAACCGAAAAGCACTTTACTTCTTCTCATATCTGCATTTGTTAAAGGAGACTGGAAGCAAATATACGACTATGCCTTAACAAATGATTTTCGCTTTTTAAGCTATGGCGACAGTTCTTTATTGTTAAGAAGTTAAGCCTGTTTAAAATTTAATTAGGCTCTCTTCTATCATGTTTCACAATTCACGTATCACCTTTCACGATGTCGTTCTAACCCTGTCTGGGAAAGGTTTTAGAAGATGATTTTCCACCCGATAGGTCTTTCTATCTCTCTCGACGTCCTGAAATAAGTGGGAAGCTTCCGGATTCAGTTAGCTAAAATCCTGCTGTTTTTAGATGTATGCAACTGTGTTTGACATTAACATCCAATAAATAATATGTTATGGATGTTACATTTTTGATAGTGTACGTGATTATAATTGTGGCTATGAATGCATTCGGCGTGTAAGGATATTCTATTGAGTGGAAGATAACCTTCCACCCGTTTATCTCTCATAAACAGCACGTTGAGGTAGGGAGTGGAAGGTGATAGATAGATAGGGTTGGAAAAGCATATAGGAATGTATGGAATGAAGTTTAAACAGCCTCTGAGGTCTTATGAAAAGTTATTGTCGT
Organism: Tannerellaceae bacterium; assembly: GCA_032058265.1. Classification (GTDB taxonomy): domain Bacteria; phylum Bacteroidota; class Bacteroidia; order Bacteroidales; family Tannerellaceae; genus DFXE01. The sequence goes on along the minus strand of DAMCDT010000030.1, from coordinate 1,810 downwards.
GATTTTAGAAAAACACGATGATAACTTTATAAAATGACTGTAATAACTATTTCAAACCATTGCAAAAACATTTTCATAAGAATGCAATCTTTTGATAAAAAGATCACATTCTTTTTTTAAGAAATATATTCAGCACTAAATTTACCTTACATTCTGTATTTCATAGCTTACTACCCAAATAAAATCGGACGTTAGCTATTTTTAAAAGCTCGTGTTCTAGTTGGATAAGACATTTTGTGAAAAAAGTTAAAACAAGTGAAATCAAAACCAAGTGTGTAATCAATCGTTAACGATTTGATATGTAGTGATATATGTGTTAAGGTGACATCAATGGTAACAGATTCTCAAAAAAATAATTTATTGTTTATAGAAACGGGTTGTAATATTAAAGAAAATTGTTCTTTTTGAGGAAAATTACATGGATAGTGATAAACAATTGTTAAATTTGCCAGTACAATCATTTAAGAAATTTATGCCGCTAATTGAAGAATTGATAAAAAGCTCATTGAATCAAAAATGATTTAATATGCTATTAAACTAATAAGTAAACATATAAATTTATGAATCTAATCCTAATTACTTATTTAATTAATAACACATAAAAGCGTCGTTAATTTTTATATTTAGTACGATTAATGAAAAACAAAAAAAGAGTTGTGATTGTTTTCGTAAATAAGGCGTGTATCATTATCAATTAACGAATATTTCTATGGCATCTATAAAATTTCATTTGCGTGTTTCTGTCGCGAAAGATGAAACACCAAAACGCTTATTTATCCGTATGATCCATGAACGACAGTCAGTAAGCATCAGTTTACCTTATAAATTATATGATCAAGAGTGGGATGCTAAAAAGCAGCAGGCTATTGTACAGCCTTTATCCCCTCGCCGGAATTATTTAGAAAAAGTAAATAGAGTCATTCGCGAAGAAAGACGGCGTTTATATTTGCTTATTGAAGATATGGAAAAGAGACATTCATATACAGTAAAGGAATTATTGGAATCTTATATTGGAAGGAATAAGGATAGCTATGTGAAAATTTATGTGGATAAACTATGTTCTGAACTTTGTCAACAAGGAAAAGAACGTACAGCCCGCGCATACGGTACGGTTGTAAATAAATTAATACGATTTTCAGGTAATACTGATATAACCTTCGAAGATATCGACAATTGTTTGGTTGGCTATTTTGAAAACGATATGAAGAGAGAAGGTAAAAGTTCCAATACCATCTCCTTTTATATGCGTAATCTCCGGGCAATTTATAACAAGGCGCTAAAGGAAAAGCTTTTTATTTCGGATGGAACGGATATATTTAAGGATGTTTTTACCGGTGCGGAAACAACGGTTAAAAGAGCTTTGACAAAAGAAGAAATGGTTTTGTTAACTAATCTTGAAATTACAGATCCGGGATTGCATGAAGCTCTCCGTATTTTCCTCTTTGGTTTTTTTGCAAGAGGAATGTCTTTCGTTGATATGGCTTATCTTAAAAAAGAAGATTACATCAATGGCGTCATTACTTATAAAAGAAAAAAGACAAAGCAATATATTGAGATAAAGGCCACAACCCAGATTCGCCGGATCTTGCAAAGCTTCAAGAAAGAGACTAAAGATAGTCCCTATCTTCTTCCTATAATAAAAGGAATAGCAAAACCAACCCGTTTGCAATATGAAAGTGCATTACGTCTTCAAAACAAACGTCTCAAGATATTAGCTCAAATGTGTGGCATACACAAAACGCTCTCAACCCATTGTGCAAGACACAGAGGTTATTCTAATTTATTGTATTTCAGTGTATTACAAAGCTGA
>DAMCDT010000029.1:15713-18196 GCA_032058265.1 Tannerellaceae bacterium | reverse complement strand
TACTGTAACAGCAGTAAAAGGGATATTCTCACCTGCGAAATATTCCACACTCTTTAGTGCGTCTTGATAGAAAAGGTGAGTGCCTACTTGTTCATTGTCCAATAACGCTTGTATCTTGACTTTGAATCCAGAATTAAGGGTGTCTGATGTTGTTCTACTCAAGCGGCTATTCAATACATCAAAGGAGAACCCATCTTCATGCAGTAGCCCTTGAACTGTATCCTTAACTATATCAAATGTGTTCTGTATATCCGAGCGTATGGACAGCATTTTCTTACTTTTGGTATCAGGCAATCTCTCCCAGTCTTCAATGGTCATATACTTACCTGTTGAGTAGTATTTACGCACACGCTGATAGGTGACACGTATTTTGATAGGATACAAATTATCCTTAGTTGCTCTCCGATTATCGAAAAAGGAAGAAACTGTCACTCCATTGTTTGAATAGTTGAACATAAGCGCTATATTTGATCTGTTTCTCTCCGTGTGCAAGCTAAGCATTTGCACACAATTTGCACACAAATATAGCAATTATTTCAAAATACAAGTTTTTAGATAAAGTTTACACCTCATTTACTTTACTCTATCACAGCAAATTAGAAAACAAATGAAAATATATAGAAATCAAAGAAAATTATTTTCTTAATACTCATAATCAGGGAGTCCTTGGTTCAAGCCCAAGTGGGACCACTTTTTACAAGTCTTAACACATAAGGGAGCATCCTAAAGCAGGATGCTCCCTTCGTCATTTAAAGGCTGCATCGGAGTTGTAAGATATTATGATAAAATTTGTATTAACAAAAATAAACATTTATTTGTAGGTAAATCATATACTTGTAGGTAAGAAAAATGGCTAATTTAAACGTATATCAGAAGGGTAAAAACAAGAATGGAGAAGCTCCAATTTATATTAGTTTGTACTTAAATCGAGAAAAAATTGAAGTACCGGTTAAAATTAGTATCTCACCAGCTCAGTTTGATCGTAATAAAGGGATAATTAAATCATCTTATGAGTTTTCAAGAGATTACAACCTTATTATATCAGATGTCAAAGCATCAATTAATGACATACTTGTTAGGTACAGATTAAGAAACGAAACACTTACACGTGATCTTTTTTGGATTGAATATAAGAATCCTGGTAAGTTTAAAAATTTCTTTGAATATTGTAAAAGCTATCAACAAATTAGATTCCAGGAATTAAATGAGTCAACGATAAAAAAACATAAGACATGTTTGAATAACCTACGTAAGTTTAAAGAGATTATATATTTTGAGGAATTAAACACAGATTTTCTAAGAAAATTTATATTGTATCTTAGAAATCGTTGTGGCAATGCTGAAATTACAATAAATAAAAATATTCGTGTAATTTCAATTTACCTTAATGATGCTGTCAAGAAAGGTATAATAAAGGAAAACCCGACACATGGACTTAAATGTAGAGGTGACCTGGAAACGACTGCAGTTCCGCTAAATGAATTGGAATTAGGTTATTTAGTTGATTTGTATAAAAGTGAATCTTTGCCTAATAATTATCAACATACTTTGGAATTCTTTCTATTTATGGCTTTTAGTTCATTACATATTTCAGATGCTAAGTCATTAACTATTGATCAAATTGGTGAAAATGAATTTTGGTATATGAGAGCTAAAATGTTAAATATTCGTCCAAGAGTTGTAAGAGTGCCCATCTCTGATCCACTAAAGAAAATAATTGAAAAACAAAAACGAGGCCGTAAAGATGGAGTTTTATGGGATAACATAATAAGTGTACAAAAGGTAAATAAATATTTAAAGATCATAGCTGCAGCTGCAGGGATTGAAAAGAACTTATCTGCGAAAGTTGGCAGGCACACGTTTGCTACAATCTTTTTGAGAAAAACTAAAGATATTAATGCTCTAAAGGATATAATGGGACACACAAATATAAAGCAAACATTAGTGTATGCCCATGTACTGGATCAAGATAGGAAAGACGGAGTAAAAGTATTTAATGATTTTAAAATCTAATATTATGAGTACTATTAAAGAAGTTATTGAAATTATACTCCCTCAAAATATATCAGGAGTTAAATGTTTAAGCGGTAGTAGAGTATATAAATGTCCTAATTGTAAAGGTAAAGGTTGTTTAGATTGTGAAAATAAAGGAAAGGTAAAAGCGGATGTATTAATCCAATGGGTGGGTGTAAAAAGCAAGAAGAAAAAATGAAAGCCGGCAATACAGCCGGCTTATATTATTCATTATTCAAATTCAAATCATTCATTTGTTCAGGTGTAAGGATATCAATCACTTTAGCAATTTGTTTTTGAAGGTCTGATACGTTGTCAAACAACGAAATAAGATCATCTACATAGATTACTTTTTTTTCTTCCAGTATAGGATCCTCCTGTTCAAGATTTTCTTCTAATACTTCCTTTTCAGCAATATCCTCCATTACTGTTGGAATTTCTGCCACAATATCAGATAATAATCCAATAAT
>DAMCDT010000029.1:0-15703 GCA_032058265.1 Tannerellaceae bacterium | reverse complement strand
CAATAATAGGATTATCGTTATCTAATATTGGTTTATCTATTTCCTCATAGTGTTCAGGGAGTTCCAATAAAGGCTCATCCAAAAGATTACCGCCTATATAGTAGGTATAACCCAAAGCTATCTCCTCACCGAATATTAGCCCATCAGATTTTCTACGGAAAACCTTACCTACATCTGCTTTAATTACATTATTTTCTATCTGCATAACATTTAATTATTAAGGCTTCTCACTCGCCGGTTTAATTCTTTCAGCCCTTGAATTCCAAGTTGTAGCGGCTTTATATGCATCCAAAGACTCATCCGGGACATAAATATATGTATTAGAATTTACTAATTGAGAGAGTCCCGGAATACCGTTTGAAGCTGCTGGTGGAGGTATAGTCTGAAATATTTCAAATATCACACCTTGTTCAAAAGAAAGAGCACCTGTAGCACAAAAATTTGCCTGTATGTTGGTAACACAGTCAAGAAACTCAAACACCTTAACCTTCTGAATACCTTGAAATGCACCAATATTAGTCGGTAACGTTGATAAATCCACAGGAATATCATCCCTACGAACCTCTAAGAGAACGGCATTTTGCGCCATAACTTGTATAGAAAAAATATTCTTACTTTTAATTATGGGTAATCTATCCATAATGGCAGCTTGACATATCCCATAAACATTTGTTACCTTAGTCGCAACCGATAGATCAATTCTTGGCTTATTCTGCCAAGTAAACTGTTGAAACGCATAGCTAATATTAGTAGCATTTACCCACGTATCAAAGATACCACTCTCCATTTCTTGAATATACTGGCAACCTGCAAATACTCCTTGAAAATTTTCTCTCGTTATATCATTTTTAAAGTAATCTGCTCCTACATACTCCATACCATTACCAGACGCTCCAAAACTCAAGTTAGCAGCTTTACTGTTCCCTATCGTCCAAAATGCTGAAAAGTAACTATTCTGTCCCGAATCCGGTTGGAAAAAAGTCACATTCTCACAATCAAGTATCTCAATTGGGTAAGAACAAAAACCAATAGCATATATATGGTATGCGTCTAAATAATTAAGGGGATCACCTGGAAATTGTTCAATATTCCCATCACCCCAATTTATTCTTATTGGGGTAGAAGACTTATATCTAATATTAGCCCGAGTATTAGCTGCTTGGGTTCTTGCTGCCATGTGAAATTGAATATTCCCGTTTTTTACCGGCATAAACTGCTTTGTTAAAATCTCACGAGTTCCTCCAGTCATAAGTCCAAGATCAAAATCTTCAACTCTTATACCAAAAGTCCTTTCTTCAAGGGCTAACCCATTAAAGACAGGTCTTATAATATAATTACCATAAGAAATTTGTGTATTTATTCTCCCATACTCATCTGCAACAACTACTTTCTCCCATACATTCCCTTCATCAGTGCTGGATATAGTAGCAACAGTACCCACAAGAGGTATATAATTAATTGCTTTTCTGTAAGCACCTGAAAGTGTAACGTATGGATAAATCCGGAATGTGGTAGTATCATCTACTGAAGAGTCTGGTACATTAAAGCCACCTTCTCCATACAAAGATTCTATGGAAATACTAAAAGCACCTTGTCTACGAATATAAACTATTCCCTCACCATCTGTGACAAAAGACTCACCTGTATCAGAAATTTTTACAGTGGCTCCAACAACAGGATTACTTGTTGGCTGTTGCTGTATAATAATAGTTCTTAATGGGATATATGATACAGGGAAACGTCTTGTTTCTGTAATATCTATCTCATAAGAGTCTGTAACGCTTATATGGTTATCCGCAGATAATGTATAATTAATAGTGGTACCTCTCGCCGTTTTAATAGTAAACGTGGTATCATTGACCTTTATAAATGGAACATTTGCTGTGAAATTTATATTAGTCAACGTTTGTCCTTGTTTAGAGAAAAACTCTATCGTCAGTGTAGGATCTTCAACAACTGTTCCAATCATTATCTCTAGTTCCGGGAACCATTCCCTGCAATTCTTTAAATCTGTTTCTCCACCCTTTTCCGCATAAAATTTACCTGTTATAACAGCCCTTTCAATATTCAATCCTGCTTCATCTACCCCTCCAAGTTTCGCCAACTCCATAATAATATTCAGGTCAGAGTCGTGCAAATCTATACCTATAAGCCTAACACGATTCAATTTTAAAGGAGTATTGGCAAGTAATTCCTTTATAAGGCTTAATTGATCAAGCGAGATCATATTCTCCAATACAAGGGTAGAGATATTACCGGTACCGGAAAGGATAAGATTTTCAGAAGTTAGTAACAACTGATTCCTGAGCGAAAGATTAACGATTGTTTCCGGTAGTTCCAGCCGGCTGACAATTCCTGCCGGAGGTAAGACAACCATCGATACAGAAGATCCCAATGCCCTGACAACTTCAACGTTCTCGCAGTTAGAGATATTAAGCGGTTCGGTATAGTTCGGACAATTCTGTATATCCACTATCCGTAACATCTTATTATTTCCTGCAGATACATGGGTAAGGTTTTTATTTTGATACCCTTCCACATTACTACCGATCAATAGTTCAACCAATGTACTGGCCTGGGATATATCTACAGTACCGGGATAAAAAGACGCCAGGGAACCTATGTTTTTTATCGTTGATATCCCATAAATAATAGTTTCCGTATCATTGAACTTTATATCCGGTGCTACCACATGGATCGTCTCTTCGGCTTTCCCTTTTCCTTCAATAATGTATGAGCCGTATTTAACCCTTACATACGAATCCTTATAAAGCGTCAAGAAGAAGTCTGCATTTGGTTGGATACCGATTGGATTTTCCGGTGTATAAGTACGCATAGTGATATAATCAGTCAGGAAGTCACCGGCATTATATTTACTGTCAAGGTAAAAAAAACGGTTGCTTAACCACCATTTTCTATGTTCTTCCCTGGAGCCTTGCATGGCATACAGGTAATCCGGTTTTTTTTCTATACTGTTAGGATCATATTCGATCAGCGGCTGGATGTATTTATACTGTCCATCCATATTATAGACCACCTCGCACCATTTGGCCGCCTGTTCTTCATTAAACATATAGATAGAGCTGTCATAAGAAATATATCCCTGCTGACGCATATCCCGGTACATTTCAGCAATTTCTGTTTTAAATGCAGAAGCTACCAACTTCCACAACTCACTGTCCCATCCGTTCCATACGTGTCCGGAAGCAATGACATCCTGGTCTTCTATATCATATCCGAAAACATTGGCCCCTTCATTGTTAATACCGTTTACGGTATCGTTATCATAAAATATGAAATACCATTTGTAGTCACCGGATCCTTCATTGCCCCAGGAAGCCATCATCATATTTTTTGCCCGTTGATCCACACAACCAAATAATTCAGTAAGGATATAATAGCTTAAAAGATTCCGGAGATTAAAATGCCCTTCCACTTCCTGTTTGAATTTGGAAGGGTTATTAATGCAGGATTTTACCCAACTAACGACAACCTTCAGGTTTGTCGCGTCATTATGTCCGTCGGGATAACGTCCTTCAAAGTCCAATAGCCATGCCGGTATAGGGTTATTATCTTCATCCATCCCCATCGATTCAAAGTCATTATCCTTAAACAAACAACGGTCAGCGGTATTATTGAGGAACTCCCAGCATTCGTCCGCACCGCCAAACCCAAACGTTTCATTGGTTCCCTTGTCATTGTTAAAGTTGTATTTACCCAGGAAAATGGCCGGAGCATTATCTGTCAGTTTATGAAAGATCGCGCATGGATAACCATCTATTGTTGTCCTTATCCGGTAGTCTTCTTTCTGCGGGGGTGTAAGAATATTCATTTTTTTAAGAACCTGGTCCACATAACGGGCCATGCCGGTGTTATGAGTACCGGAACTTTCAGCAAAATCCGCTTTCATACAAAAAGCGTTCACCGGTACATCAGTACCCCTGAGCGCATACTTATCCGAAGTTTCTCCGGATTCGGTAAGCGTTATGCCGTTTTTTATTTTCCACTTGTAATTCTTACGTGGATAATACTGTGAAGATGTTCCCTGTACATCATTTTCGACTCCGGATGCTGTAAATGAAAGTTCCGGATTCTGACGATTTTCAAAAATGATTTGTGTTTCTTTCTTTTTATCCCCTTTCCGTTGTGGCAACTCCCCTATAATAGTCATACAGGGAAGATAGTTTAAAAGTGAATTGTAGTCGATTTCCCCGGTTGAATCATAGACCATGTTACGATCAAATACGGCCAGTTTTTTCACCACGTTAGCCGTATCTGAGATATAGTTATTAAGTACCTGGAACTGGTTCAGGTCCGTGCCGTAGCAACGGATATTATATACATCGAGTGTACAATCAGGACTTCCGAGTGATATACCAACCGGCGGTGTTTGTTCGAAGTTATCTTCCGGGACATATTGAATAGCTCCTGAAGCTATACCGTTTATATAGGTATAAATGATCCGGTTCTTTAGACGGCTCTCAAAAACAAAAGAGATCCGAACCGTTTCATCTTCTTTAAATTTGGCCGAAACAGATGAAAGAGCCGACTTAAATATGATGTTATTTGGCGTGACTTTAAATCCGCGATCTGCACTAAAACAAGAAATAACGGTGGATGTAAAGTTTTCCACATTGCTTACTTTAAACTCCAGCTCTATAGCTTTACCTGTCTGTTTGAAGTCTGCAAAGAAAGCCGTAAACGGAATTTCCACTTTAGCCCCTTGTGAGATACGGAGTATAGATACATTATTATCATCCAGGATCCATCCATTTGTTTTAAAATTAAATCCGGTAAATTGTGCTTCTATGCCTTCATATTTCCATGTGCCGGGATTCTCTTCGTTATTGCTTCTGCCGTTGGATGTAAGGAACAACTCCAGCCCTTCCGTTTCGGCTTCTGAATCTATTGAAGATTTTTCGACAACCAGTATAAAAATACGTGAGAATGTTCCGGCAACGATTTCCAATTCGAGCGGGCCATAAGACGGGATACGGTAACTCCATACCTGTTGTGTACGGTCAACTTTCTGAACTGAAATAACTTCACCGTTGGCCTTCAGCTGTACCTCAGTTATAGTTTCCGCAGGGTTATATACGGAAAACGGAATGACCAGGTTGTCATATTGTGTTGCCTCTGTTTGAGAAAAAGAAGAAGAAACAATAATATCCGTAGATCCTGTGGCGAGGAACATAATACTGAAGTAAAGAATATTTGAAGTTATTTCCACTCCTGAAGTTTCCATCGTGGCATAGACTTTAAGCGCATGGCTTCCGTGTGAAAGTGCCGGAAGCTTGTAGTATAGCTGACGGTTGGTTGTGGTTGTTTTTACCGGCTCCAGCTCTACATTATCCAGGATAAAATGTATGGTTTTCTCTCCGGATCCAAGTGGGGTATATGGGAGACTGATACTGCCGGAATAGGTTAGCGAATCATCGAAAGAACTGTTTATAATAAGACTTATAACTTCCACCCGGATGTTAAGTGAACGGATGGCTCCATAAGAGTCAGTAACTTGTATTCTTACCTGGTTCTGTCCGTCGGAAAGATAACTGGAAATATCAAAATCAATGTTACCCTGTACGATTGATTGAGTAAACACCCGTGCGTTATTGACAAAATATACAGCTGTACCGTTTCCGGTGGGTTCCTGTGTTTCACTATCCAGGGAAGAAAAAGAATACTGGAGTAAAACTTTTTGGCCTTTCGGTACCCCTACGGTTGAATCTCCACGGTTAATGAGTCGAAGTGTAGAGCCACCCCCACCGCCTGTTCCTCCGGATCCTGAGCCGACCGGTATAGGATCACCTACAACAACACCGTTTGAAGTCAGAAACAATTCTCCGTTTTCCGAGAAACCACCATCCACTTTGGATTCCTCCAATATTTCAATACGGGGAATAGCCTGAGCGGCTTTTCCTCCTTCTTCAGCTGCATAATCTCCTTGTTCGCGTGCATAATCGGCGGCATTCAATGCATCCTCAGTTGCATTTATTAATGGCCCTTCTAATTGTTTTATAGCTTCTGCAGTCTGGTTTGCATTATTTATTGCAGTATCCACTTTATTTATGGCTTCAGTTGCATTATCAAGAGCTAACCTTGTACTTTCAATTACTTCATCTGCTTCTTTTGATATTTCACTCATCGTTTTATCAGCCTCGAAAGCCGCATCCATTGCAGGCTGACGATTGAAATTCAAATATTCCTCGTATGATTTACCTTTGTTTTCTTCCTGAGCTTCCCACATCTCATAAGCAGATAGGCCATTCTCTCCTTTTATACTTTCTTTTTGTTCCGGAGTGAGTTCATTAAATTTTACAATTAGATCTACCATTGGTATAAGCAATTGATATGCTAAATCCTCCTCACCTTCATATTTCATTTCCAACCCATCAGTTGTTTTACGGAAAACGGGTGTTTTACCTTTAGCTGGAACACCGAGGTTGATACCATTTACATACCAATAATCATCAACTATTGTTGGTTTTATGTCCTGAGCCAATATTTTTTTAAAATTAGAAACTTCTATACTTGCATCAGATCCACCCAGATCAGTCTTGGTAGCAAGTAAATGATCATTATCTGATAAACTACTGTATAAAGTAAAATCCTTTATGTCTTTTTGTCCAGCCATGATTAACCGTTTTTGAGTTGATTAAATATCTGCCAAAACATATCCCATAATAAGTGGATATTTTCCTGTTCTTTAATCTGGCATCGAAAGAATCCGTTTGCATATTCAATACTGGCATTCATTGATTCTTCATTTATGTCAATGTGGGGCTCCATATTATCACCAGCAATTTCAATACTCTTATCTTTCAAAAATGAAACTAAGAGACTTTCCGTAACTCCATCACATAAAATTCTGTGCTCATAATAAGCGACGATATCCCCGGATTTTGTTTTTCCGTTATTTGTCGAGCTATGTATTTCTAAAGGTAATTGATCCATAATTTTATATTTAATATGTTATCTTGATAAACTTGTTATATACCAGGCATTATTGTAATAATATATCGTTACTGCATCACCTTTGGATAAATTAATATTACCATAATTATGTCCTGTATTATTATTATCCCGGGGTATATCCCCATTATTATTAATCAGGACTGTTCCATTTACACCCTGGAGATTAATGGATTCAGTTGCATGCCTGGTTATTAATATTTTTATTTCAATGGATGAATTGAATGAAGCATCCCATTTTCCAATCGCATCTGTAATTTGATCAGCACTTGGTACCCTTACAGACAGATATTCGTAAGGTTGAAAAATGAACTTATTAAAATTCATGAAATTATTATAGATGGTATCTAAGCGAGGAGCACTTGTATAAAAAGGTCTTTCAAAAACAATAAGGTTACCACCATTTAGATAAACATCTCCGGAAGGTATATTTATAGCTTGGTTTACAGTAGATCCTGTGCAGGAGACTTCTAACCCTATATTTCTATTTTTGTAATATGGGGAAGCTGTGTTATGAGAGTTATTTATTCGGGCAAGAAGGGTAAAAGCTCCTCCTGCCAGGTCGGGTATAAGTTGCGTTCCGAAAGTTACATCCGAGTAGCTGTCTTTAGTACTGATCATAGCAAAATGATTGCTCTTATTTCTGAGTGATCCACCGGAAATAATAAAATTACCCATAGTACAACCATCCTGAAACTCGCCTTTATTTGCTACAAGCCTTCCGTCTTCATACATTCTCAGAGGTGCTGACAAACGATTGGAATAAGAAGCACCGAGTGCTATTCGTGGTCCGCTATCAGCATTCCCATCAAGCACAACATTATTGTTTTGGCTGGATATATGATTATCACGGAAATCCCATCCTGAGATATTTGCCTTTTCTGCAATAAGAAGTCCGGTAGCCAGGCTCTCAAATTGCCCTTGTAGTCTCGTCCAATAACTATTATCGATAACCGGTGTTTGATTAGAAAAAACACCGGCAGTAACTTTAGTTATATAGTAATAAGTGCCATGTTTGACAACTTCCACTCTCTCTTTTGTGCCGGAATATTGTTTTGTTGCAGTATAAACTCCCCTAAATGAAATAGCAGGACCCGGATCACCGTCGATACCTGATTCTCCTTTAATATTTACCGGTGTGGACCATAAACGATAAATAGTTCCGTCTGCATTAAATGTTGCTTTACTAAACCATAAAGGAGTGGATCCTGTAGGTGGATCCAAAGCCCATCCAGATGGAGGTATAGTTGTACCTGTTGGTGTAGAAGGCTGTGAACCGGATCTCCTGTAAACTGTAAAATCACTTTTTCCATCCGTACCGGGATCCCCTTTATCACCATCTTCACCGTCGAAGCTATATTTAGCCCATAATGCCGGAGTTGAAAAAGTACCCCAATAATCCCTTATTTTGGTTCTTTTACATACCCACTCGTATGGATAGCTGGCCGTAGGGCCTACCGGATCATCCGTCCACCCTGAAGGGACATAATCATCTTCCTGTGTACCGGTAGGTGTTGAAGGTCTTGTTTGAGTTCTGGTTGTTCTGAATATATACTCATAATCTTTACCATCCTCTCCATTGGCCACACGAGTAATAGTAAATAGAAGTTCATATACGGCGAATCCTTCACAATTAACTTCAATGGTTATGGAAGCCTGATCTTTAATTACTTCCTCTATAACAATGAGTCCATCAGTAATAATATACTTACAATCTTTTCCTGAATGTGAAACTACATATCTGCCTTTTCCAATCGTTTCACTGTACCTTAATTGTTCACTTCCTTTGAATGCCTGTATCCGTGAATAGACGTTGAAAGTTTTAGTTATTACATTATTTATTCCGGAAACAACGCTATCATCTCCTTGTACCACATCAACCTCTCCAAGCATACCATCGGCTATATTAAAAACAGCAGAGTAAGTTGAAAGAATAACAGAATATGCATCATTCCCTTTTATTTCCTCCCACATTTCGGGAGTAAACCATATATTACCTCCGAAATAGATGTTATTAAGATAGGCTGATCCTTCAGCCATTGATTCGCCATTAATACTTAATCCGGAGAGATCACCCAGCTGCATGGAAACATGATGCCTTTCTATTTTCCAGGTGCTAACTCCTCGTAAATAACGTGTATATGTCCTGGTATGATAGGCTGATGACTGCCTGTTCTTATCTAAAGGATGTCCATATACCGCAAACTTCATCCCTTTACATGGATGAACAGAAGATCCGGGTTTTAATTCATATTTAAAACTATTATCACCCATAATTTCCACCGGTGTAAAATATGCCGTGGAAAAACCGACCATCCTATCAAAACCGGAATCATCTTTCCCTTCAGCTGTTGCATTTCCTGTGAGGTTATGAAAGATACCACGGCAAAAGTCATTAATATGAAGGCCCATTAACTCTCCATCTTCCAATTTCATTACCGCGATATGATTATCAGTATCAACTTCTTCAATCAGTCCAAAGGCAATTGAATTCCAAAGCTCTCCCGATACAACGTCAATCCGGTTAAAACGAAGTTCAGGAACTTCTAAAAACTCCCGAAGTTTAAGACTTGTCATTTCTGCATGACCATCTTTATCAATAAGAGCTCCATCTCCTAAAAGACCAGGCACATATTTACCTGTTTCCAATCCTCCAAGAAAACGAATGATCTCATGGGCAAAGTCTTCGATATCTTTTCTAATAAAACGGTTATCGAGAACATCTTCCATGTTACGGTTGATTTCAAATAAGGTACGTAAGGCTGTAAAAGCATTGGTGTCAGATGGTTCTGTAAGATCATATCGCATAATATGATATATACCATCTCCGGCTCCTCCTCCTTCTCCTATAATTCCGCTTACTTCCCGGATGATAGCATTCCGGATAGTTTCAAATAGCATACCATAAGTTGTTACACTTGGCCGTGGATTATACGGATCCGCTGCCGGTAATAGAACCCCCTCGTGTAGTTCTTGCCTGGGAAACTCAACTAAACGAGGGGGTAAAATAAAATCCGGCGATTCTGGAGAAGGTATGGTTATATTATCTGGTATTTCATTTTCATTGCGAATAAGGTTTAAATAAGGTGTTGCTTCAGCAAATTCATAAGTGAAAGTATAAGAGCTTGGCAAATCACTTGAAGTATAATTCACATCATCATCAATAAGAACAATCTTTTTGATTGCCCCATCTCCATAGACATATTTACCCTTGCTTGGAAAGAAGTCCAACATCCACCTACGGGAGTATTCATTAAGGTAACCGGTGTTTTTTGTATATTTTCTCTCAATTTCAACATCATATTCTTTTTTTGTTTCACCAAAAGTTGCTGTCTGGTACTTATGTTCAGCTTTTAATTTATTAACTCCGGATGCTCTAAATGAATCAATACCTCCGAGACTATTTTCAAAAAGAAACCAGCTTTCATCCTCACTTATTTTATCAGAATATACATAGAACTGGGATTCGGTTAGTTTTTTTCCTGCAGCTTCAACCCATACTTCATAATGGACAGGATATTTATTGCCCAATTTGCCGGAAATGTATCCATACTGCATATTACAAGTTATAGCTTTTCCTACGGATACTTCACCTATATTTATCGTTACAGCTGTTTTATCCTCGAAAGTTGCCTTTAATTTTACGGTTGAATCCTGAACACCATAATAAGTAAGCCATTCCGGTGAATAATAAGTTACTTTTTTAATCTTAGGCTGCCAGGAAAGAAAATGGAGTTTTAAAAAATTAGTTGCTGTGTCCGAAAGATTGGCAACACCGCATTTAATCACTTTGAAGGTATGAAATGTTATATCAATTATTGCGATAAAATCTACTGCTAATTCTGGCTGGAAATATACCGGTTCTGATATATCAAGCAAGAAATTAAGTTCAGTTTCAACAACTTCTTTAATATCAATTGTTATCAGACCATCAGTTCCCGGTTCATAAGTATTAGTTAGAAGGACCTTATCACCTTTAATTAAGCTGAAACGAACTGCAGAAGAGCTGGACAATATGAATTTGTTCATATTGCCGGATAAATTGACAGAATCTGGTTTTGTTAGTATTGTCGCCATTTTAATATATTTAGATCAATGCAAATGAGATTTAATTCCCGACTATAATAAAGGACAATTAATACTCCCGTTTAATTGGTTCAAGCCATACTGTAAGAGTACCGGCCACCTTGTTTACTAATACTTTCCTTTTTATATTACCAAAAGTTGTTATTGTAACTTCCTGTGCCAAATAACATGCAAAAGTCTTTCTATAATATTGACCACCTGCCTGATACTGTTGTTTTGTTGGAGGGGGGATAAAGAATGTTTCAGGCGTTTCTTTGAGTTGCATCCAATTGTATTTATAATTATCACTTCGCTGTGTTTTAGGAACCCAACGATACTCTGAATCCGGGAAATGTTTATTCTCTGATATTGCCGATGAAATTGGGCTAAGAAGCTTAGTGGTTAGAAAAGTACATTCAGTATCTTTTTTCTTTCCTAAATAATATTTAATTACGTTTGGAAGAACTTCTTGATTATTTAATATGATTTTCTCATGTGCCGGCAAATTCAATTTTAAAGTCTCCGGTATTAAAAGTTCAGTTGTTACAGGTCTGAATGAGTTGCGAAGCATATTATCATACTTCCTCCAAAACTTTTCATATAAACCATCCGGGCCATTGTAACATAAAGCATAATCCCAGATCCTTTCATTCATCCCTATATGAGCGTATATTGTTCCGATATCAAATTTTTTTCCCGATAAATGAGCAGTGAAACACAACATGGGTTTTAATTCTGTTTTGTTTTGTGATTTATCTGTTGAATCGCTACTTTCACGAGGTTCCGAATCCAGAACGATTTTAGAGTTTAAGGTTCTTGAAGTTCCCACAAATGGAGCTTCACCATTTGTTTCGACTAATGCATCAATTTGTACAAGAGTATCAGGTGATTCCTTTTTTTCAGCTTCCAGATCTTTATCTTCTTCTGCCATGTAATCACAGTTAATACATCCGATTATCTCTCTAACAACTCTGTCTGCAGAGAAACCCTCCCGATAAATCCAACCTCTTGTTTTATCTATTACGGCTTCAGGATATTGTGCAGCGATCTCGGGGATTGTTTTTGAAAGATAGTCAGGTGTGGCTGGCATTCTTTCAGTGATACCATCAGCATCTGTTTGGTCAATCAGCATTGGTCCTTTATCAGCAGATAATTTTAATTGTTTATATTTTGCAGCATGATTTATAACCGGTTTTTTAGTAATCAGATTTGTTACTTCATGTGTAGCTTTACTATTCATTAGTTCATCAAATAACACTATCTTGATGCTTTTAATTATTTCATTGGGAATAAATTCACAACAAAACTTGTTTCTATATATATCCAGGATTGTGGATACGGTACAGTCCGGAACTATCTGATCATACCTAATCTGTCCATTCACTATTGTGTCAATGTTATTATTAAGAAAAACCATATCCGAAAATGGTGTGGTATTTGAGAAAAAAGAAGATTCTAATTTATATCCCAAATATTTAAAAATTTCTTCCAGTAAGTGTTTAGCTTTGATAAAAGGTGTAATATAAAAACCTGCCGGTACACGTATGGCATTCTCATCCACCGTTTCGGATCTTTCCACTTCATTATATAAATAAAAATATCCATCGCTTTTTGCTGGTCCTGTAATTTTATTTAAAACAGATAGTTTTCCGGTATCCTGGTTTTCAATTAGTGCAGGGAAACAGGAAAATCTCGAATCAGGTTTAACAAATAAGTTCCGGACAAACTGGATTGCCTCGTCCACCGAATAGAAGTTTATCACCTTATTTTTAAATATGGTTGATAATTTCAAGTCTTTCATCTTTTCGTAAAAGGAACCTGTATTCAAATAATAGGAAGTGTCGATCTCATCATCATCTGCAGAAAGTATAGCCTGCCTGCATTGTAAAGAAAAAACGCCTTCCTGTATTGTGGCATTATTTCTTTGAGGCATTTTGCTCATTCTCCCCATGTCATCAGGAAAATTAAGTATTCGCCGGTTATTATCACTCGAAGGAAGTTTTACCGGTGCTGACTGTTCGCCATATTTATTAAAAAAAGGATTTGTTCTACTTATATTTAGTACTGTTCCAGGTTTGAGATCCAGTTCTTTTCCTGAAGAATGTATTATTTTCATTTACTTCCAATATTACGGGATTGTTCTTGTCTAAATTGTTCTTTATCATACTCTGATTGGATCATATATGCCATAACCCCATCTTTGTCTAATTTGGTAAGTAAGGATATCAATAATTCAATGGCTTTTGAATCCAATTGAGCGTTGTTAGATTTTACGGACGGTGTTGATGGAGAAGGTGACGAAGAGGTTATACCTTGTGATATGAATCCACCTTCATCAAATCCGGCAAGTCTTTTTCGCATTAATTGATTCATATCTACAGTGCGTATCTCACCTTTGTTCTGTGCTTCATCAAGTAGGTTTATGATTGGAGCTACTGTAGGATTTTCAAGTGCATCATTACTGGCTATCCATTCTTTACTTTTGCCATGAGGACCTTCTCCTACTATAACGGTTGGTTTGTCAACGAAACCCCGTTTATCAGGATCAAGTTCGGCATTAAATCGTTTACCATCCTGGGCACGTATTACATCAATTCGTCCACCCGATTCCCTTCCGGTAGCCACCCGGGCTCCTGTACCACCGGAAGATCCACCGCCATCTGCAGTCATAGCCATGATTTTTTTTCTTTCTGCATTTGCAATAGCAATTTGCGCTACTCCGGTAGCTCCTATCATGGCAGCTGCTATTGCTCCGGCAATCGGGCCGAGTTGTGCAAAAGCCTGCATGACGGCTACAGCTGTATTCCCAATTATCTCCGATACTTTGATTGCGAATTGGACATTGGCATATTTTTTCTGGACAGAGAGTTTTTTATTCTCTTTTTCTTTCTCAAGCCGTTCAACTTCCTCACTATTACCTTGCGCCCTTGCTATTTCTGCGTCGTATTTTGCCTCAATATTTGCTATTTCTGCTTCTTGTAAAGCATTTACGGCTCCGGAAACAAGATCCTGGTAGTAGTCGTAATAGACCATTAAAGAATCTACCTTTTTATTAAGTAGGGCTTTTTGATATTCTTCTTCACTGAGAAGACCTTGCTCTCGATATTTTTGAAGAATTTTTTGTTCAAATTCAAATTGATCCTTAAGAGTATTAAGACCGTATTGCTGCCGGATCTGGTAACGTCTGATTTCTCCATCCTCTAAAATATTAGTTTTAGCTTTTTCAAATGCCTGGTCAAGTTCGAGTGTATCCATTCCGGCTTCTTCAGCCATTTGTTTCCTGGCTTTATAGGTATCCTCCAGCACTTTCATCTGGATATCCATATCCTCCCCGACCGTAGTTAACTTAAACTCACCTTTGAAGTCTTTCAGAAGGTTTTGCAATTTTTTCTGTTGATTGGCCCTGTCCTGGGCAGCTTTAAGGTCAGCATCCATCACTTGCTGATTTGCTTCCTTAATAGCTTTCTGTTTTAAAGAGCCGGTGAGTTTCTCCAACTTTACAACATCTTCCTGGAATTTCTTGGCAACATCCAGACGGTTTTTGGATGAGTTTGCCTCTAATGTTATCATTAGGGCCTCATATTGCTGCTGAGTGATTTCTTTTTCAGCCAGGGCCTTCTCGTAGGTTGTTTTTTGACTTTTATAACTTTCCTCTTCTATTAGTAGCTGCTCATCCCGACTCTTTTTTAAAAGAGTGAGTGAAAGATCAACATGACGCTGTTCAGCCTCTAATTTTTTTGATTGGGCATCAATGATTTGTTTCTCATAATCGGCTAATGTAGACTTATCTTTAGTCTGTTTTTTAAATTTTTCCAGAAGTTGTATCCGCTTTTCATAATATCTTGCTTCCAGGTCATAAACTTTAGCATTATACTCTTCTTCTGCCTCCTGATTCTCCAGCTTTTGTTTTTTAAGGAGAGCCAGATCTTTGGCATGGTTATTATCAAAGTCCTTTAGTTCGATATTTGCAGCTTGCTTTTTGTCCTTATCCGTTGGTTCCTTATTATCATCTCCGGACCCAAACCTGAAGTGGAAAATTTCATTAGCAATTTCGATATATTTATCCTGGGCATCCTTATTTATTTTAATATAATCCTCAAGCTGCTTTTTAGTCATTGAATTAAACTCATTTCTTTTCTCGTAGATAGTTTTCTGGGTATTAACCTGTTTCTCTATCGTGGTTCCATTCATATCAGCAATCCACTTCTCAGTACCGGTTATATCCCGTAACAATTGACTTTTTTGCTCTTCATATTTTGCGATCTCTTCCGGGAGGAAATCAGTCTCATAATAACCCCGGCCACCAAAACTGTCCGTTTGATATGAAACAAGCTTTTTACCGGATGCCAGAATCTTATCTACTTTTTCAAGTTCGGATCTATATTTAGTTAAATTTTTAGTCTGTTCATTTATAGCATCTTTATTCATTACAGCGAGTTTGGCTTTTTCGGCTTCAATGAAATCCCAAACTTTCTGGGTGTTTATTGATAGGACATTCCCATATTTATCAAATTCTGTAGCTATACCGGGCACCGAAGTGCGAAGAGTATTTATAATTTTATTGAGCTCGATATTTTCTTCTTTAGAAAGTTTTGTCTTGGATTTAAGTTCTTCATACCTTCTAACAAGATTACCGGTATTGACCTCCAGATCTGCTACCTTCTGA
>DAMCDT010000028.1:5754-18564 GCA_032058265.1 Tannerellaceae bacterium | reverse complement strand
CTGTCGCGTGCCCAGGGACCTCCATGAGGGTTAACTACCACAGGAAGATTTTTAGCAGTTTCCATTGTATAGCCTTTCGGCAGTGTAAGATAAGCTTCTATTTCAAGGCCATCGCGGGTAGTGTATGTTACGCAGTTTATTTTAGATATATTATTTTCATTTAGCCATGGATAAACATCAGAAATATGGGTAAGTTGATCTTTATCGGAATTATACACATAATATGCACCCGGAGTACGATCGTTGAACGTACGGATAATCATTATATTTTCATCCCTATTGTGACTCGTAATACTAAAGGGTTTGCTATCTACTTTTGAGGTGATTTTATCAAATATATTTTTCAGTTTTTCATCAAAGAAATGATGTTTAGCCCCATCATGGGCATTATATGATAACCTTTGCAATTTTTTATTTTTTCGGGAATAAGAAGCATTCGAAATATCATATTTATCATTTTCATATAACACCTCTTCTTCAGTTGCAGTTTTTAGGATCGAACACTACTAACACTACTTTGTCTCTGCCAATGTTCGAAGATGCATATAGCTTCTGATTATCAGGGGTAAACATGAAAGGATTCTATGATTCTTTAAAACTTGTTGTTCTCACTATTCTGAACGGTTCTTCTTCGGTATCTCTGTATAAAAGACTTTGATTTACACCATCAAGAGCAAGAGCTATACGAAGTTTACCATCATGGTCGGTCATCCAACCTTGTATGTTACCCGGATTTTCGGCCAACATGTAAGCTCTCCGGTTTCAATATTTAAACGATACGGATCAAATACTTGATTATTCCGTTTGTTAAGTCCTACTATTACTTCATTTTCTATTTCCGGAAGATTATCAATAATCGTCCTACGTACTTTTTCGAATGCTGTAAGAGGTAGTTGATTACTCCCATCAATATTTACACCATAAAGCTGAAAATTTTCATCACCTCCTGTATCTTTGAGAAATAATATTCGATTGTTATTACCCCATAAATAGCCGGCAATATCCCTTTCCGTTTCAGAAGTTATCCGAACTACTGAATCCTGCCCTATCTTTTGGACAAAAATATTCATTCTGCTTTCATAAGGAGCAGTATATGAATAGTATTCTCCATTAGGAGATAACTGATAATATGTTTTTTCGGGATTCTTGAAAAAATCTTCGAGAGGAACGATCGAAGCAGGTTCAGGAGTCGTTTCGCATGAGCACATTAGGTTTAGGAAAAAAACAAAAAAAGTCTGAATAATGATGATATTCGTTTCATTCTATATATGAATTAGTTATTAATTCTACACATATATTAAAAAAATCACAAAATCAATTCTTTTTTATATATTTAGGTTCATCCCTGACTTTTTGTTTTTATAAATATAAACAGATTTGCCACAATATCTTATTGACCTTTCCGGAATTAATTCTATTTTTGCCTGCAAACTAACTTAAAAGGTTATACATTATGGAATCGAAATTTACAATCTCTGAAGTACTTTCTGCCTCATGGAGTGCGCTTAAATCCCAGATATGGATATTAGTAGGTTTATTTATTGGTTTCTCCATCATATCATCCATATTTAGTTTACTTCTTACTCCGGCAATGACTTCTTATGTCGGAATGTGTATAGTAAACATTATATTTTTGATTTTATCTTTGATTTTTACATTGGGCTACACAAAAAATATTTTCCAAACGCTGGATAAAGAAGAACCACAATTCTCAGCATATGGGCAACAAGCCCGTAAAACAGGGACCTTATTTGTCGCTTCGTTAATATTAACCATTTTGATAATGATCGGAACCTTTCTACTAATAATTCCCGGAATTTATCTTGCTTTACGTTTGCAATTCTTTATTGCTTTTATTGTAGAAGAGGATGCGGGCATTATCGATTCACTTAAACAAAGCTGGGAAATAACTAAAGATCAGGTTCTTCCTTTATTTTTACTTTTTTTGGTTATGATATTAATTGTGATCATTGGTTTACTCATTTTAGGAGTAGGTATTTTTGTCGCTGTCCCACTTATATATTTAATGCAATATTATGTATTCAGGAAACTGAATTCTCCTTTGCATATTATTGAACAAAAAATTTAGTTAGTTCGATTACAGCTATTAAAGAGTTTATATTTCCCGGTCGTCTTACATTCAACTTGTGAACAGCCGGGAATTTTATTTGATTAAAACAACCGAGGGAAATAGTTGTCTCCTTAAAATTTTACTTTATATTTGCAAATGTGCACGAGCACATATATGAATAATTATACCATGAATAAGACATATAGGATTAAAGATATTGCCAGATTAGCGGGAGTATCTACCGGAACAGTAGACCGGATCTTACATAAACGCGGAAAAGTATCTGCTGAAGCCCAGGAAAAAGTGGAGAAAGTTTTAAAAGAGATAAACTATCAGCCTAATTTAATTGCACGTTCACTTGCTTTAAAAAAGCAGTATCGTTTCCTCACAATTACTCCTCAATATTTAGAGGGAGAATACTGGGCTAAATTAGCGGAGGGAGTAGAAAAGGCGAAACAGGAATTATTCAGTTATAACGTAACGGTCGATCATCTTTACTTTAACCAATATGATAAAAACACCTTTGATGAACTTATCCCTAAAATTGTTCATGCCGAATGTGAAGGTGTGATAATAGCTACCCTCTTTCATGAAAGCGTGTTAGAGCTGACTGCCCGGCTAGATAAATTGAAAATTCCTTATATCCTTATTGATTCATATATAGAAAATACAAATTGTCTCACGTATTACGGTACACATTCCTACGATTCGGGATATATTGCCGGGCGTTTACTTTTTGAACAACTTGGAAGAAATGAAGACCTGGTTATTTTCCATTTCACGCGAAAAGGTAATGAGGCATCCACTCAGGTTATGAGGCGTGAGGAAGGATTCAGGGATTATCTGAAACAAAATCACTATCAGGCAAACATTCATATCGTCAATATTAGCGGAGAAGAAGAAGGTAACAACAAAGAAATCCTGCGTCTCTTCTTTGATAACAATCCACATGTGAAAGCAGGGATTATCTTCAATTCGCGTGCTTATTTGCTTGGTGAATACTTTGTAGAGCTTAAAATCGATCAAAAATTTAAACTGATCGGATATGATGTATTGGATGCCAATGTAAAATTCCTGGAAAACGGATTAATTACCCATCTTATCGCACAACGTCCAGAAGTACAAGGATTCAACTGCATCAGGGCTCTGTTCAGGCATTTAGTGCTACAGGAAAAAATCGTACCTGTCAATTATATGCCGATCGATGTGCTGTTAAAAGAAAATATTATCTATTACAATAATTATATTTGAAAATGAATGATCTGTTTAGCATAAAAGACAAAGTAATACTGTTAACCGGAGGCAGTGGCATACTTGGAGCATGTATGGCAAAACATTTGGCAAAGGAAGGCGCCAAAGTGGTAATATTAGATCGCAATCAGGAGGTGGGTGATAAACTTATCGGTGAAATCAAAGCAGCAGGTGGTGAAGCGCTCTTTCTGATTTCCGATGTATTGAATAAAGAGGTACTGAATAAGAATAAACAAGATATCTTAAACGCTTATGGACGCATCGATGTACTGGTAAACCTGGCAGGCGGTAATCAGGCGGGTGCGACAATCCCTCCTGATAAAACGATCTTCGATCTCGATCTGGACGCTTTCCGTGGGGTAGTCGATCTTAACCTGTTCGGAACCGTTCTACCCACGATTGTTTTTGCTGAAGTAATGGTAAAACAAAAGAAAGGAAGTATTATCAATATTTCTTCCGAATCGGCTTTGCGTCCGCTCACACGTGTGGTCGGATATGGATGCGCAAAAGCAGCGGTAAGCAATTTCACTCAATATATGGCCGGTGAACTGGCCATTAAATTTGGCGAAGGTTTACGGGTGAATGCTATGGCTCCGGGATTCTTCCTGACAGATCAGAACCGTGCTTTGATGTCTAATCCCGACGGAACACCATCAGACCGTTGCAACACTATAGTTGCCCATACCCCCTTCCGCAGGTTAGGGCAGCCGGAAGAACTTTTAGGAACACTTCAATGGCTAGCCAGCGATGCGTCAGCTTTCGTAACAGGTACCGTAACTCCTATCGATGGAGGCTTCGATGCGTTCTCAATTTAGAAAAGTAGTTGGTAGTTAGTAGAAAATAGATAATGTTCTTTATTGTAATTATTTTCTTATAGGTAACTACTATCTACTAGCTACCAACTACCCAATATTAATCATCAAACATTATATATTATGTATTTATGTGAGCAAACATGGCGCTGGTATGGTCCGAATGATCCGGTAAGCCTTTGGGATATCCGCCAGGCAGGAGCAACAGGTATTGTAACAGCCTTACATCATATTCCTAACGGAGAGGTATGGACAAAAGAAGAGATACAGAAACGTAAGGAAATGATCGAGGAAGCAGGTCTTCGTTGGAGTGTAGTAGAGAGTGTACCCGTGCATGAGCATATCAAAACACAAACAGGAGATTTTCAAAAATATATCGAGAATTATAAAGAAAGCGTCCGCAATTTAGGCGCATGTGATATATGTGTAGTTACTTATAACTTTATGCCTGTCTTGGATTGGACACGTACAGACCTGGCATATACTTTGCCTGATGGTTCAAAAGCTTTACGTTTTGAAAGGGCGGCTTTCATGGCGTTCGATCTTTTTATTCTTAAACGTCCGGGAGCTGAACAGGAATATACGGCCGAAGAAAAAGCCAAAGCAATGGCACGTTTCGACTTAATGACGGAAGAGGATAAGCATTTACTCACACGCAATATGATAGCCGGACTGCCAGGTTCGGAAGAAAGTTTCGCCATCGAGCAATTCAGAAATGAATTAGACCGTTACAAAGATATCGATGCCGACAGGCTACGTGCCAATCTTGTTTACTTTCTCAGGGAAATCACTCCGGTAGCAGATGAAGCGGGTGTTAGAATGGTTATTCATCCCGATGATCCCCCCTACTCTATCCTGGGCTTGCCACGTATATTGAGCACGGAAGCTGATTTCCAGAAGCTGATTGATGAAGTACCCAACCAAAGCAACGGACTTTGTCTATGTACCGGTTCGTTCGGTGTACGGAGCGATAACGATCTGGCTGGAATCATGGAGCGCTATGGCGACCGTATTGACTTTGTTCATTTCCGCAGTACACAACGTGATGAAGAAGGAAACTTCTACGAAGCAAACCACCTGGAAGGTGGTGTAGATATGTACGGCGTTATGAAAGCATTGTTTGAACTGCAACAACGGCGCGGCTGCTCGATTGCAATGCGTCCGGATCACGGTCATCAGATGATAGACGACCTAAAAAAGAAAACCAATCCGGGCTATTCATGTATAGGCCGTCTACGTGGTTTGGCAGAACTACGAGGTCTGGAGATGGGAATAGCCAAATCGTTAAAAGTATCATTTTGATAATACAACTATAAAATAGAGCGGTTATTCAGAGCCAGGTAAAGGAATGGTTTCAAATAAGCGCTCTATTTTGAGTTAAGGTTTTTCAAATTGAAAGAAAAAAGCTCTTTTTCCTTATTTTGATAAATGAAAACAATAAAAGATAACCTCCTATTATTCTTCGTGTCATCAGATAACTGTTTTTATTTACATTTTATCAATTCGATTAAGAATGTTCATTAGGCTCTAAAAAAATGAAAAGCCTTTATATTTCAATCCAAAATCTCATCTTGATTCAAACGAAATACCCCTTTTCTCCAAAGTATATGATGTCTGTTTCAAAACATAACGAGCTTTTGCTTGAGTTTTCACTAACTTTTAAAAAAAAGGTAAAGGACTTTGAATACAAACCTCGTTACCTTTTTACTTAATTTCATCAATATTCCAATAATTTTTCTCCGTAACATAATAAACAACAATGTTCCAGTAAGTAAAAACCATCCATTTTAGACAAAAAGAAACTAAAACAATAAATTTAATAACATAAAAAACGATTAAGCCTGGCAAGGATTAAAACAAATAGCCGCAGGTTACATCTTACCCTCTATTTATTTACAATTTAATGCGGAATTATGGATTAGAATAATATTATGCCATGGAAACGGTGTGTGTTTATAAAAATATTATTATTTTTGGCTAACTCGAATAACAAACCATGGAAAGCTGATGCCATAAGTAAGCACAACCTTAAAATTTTAATATGTTATGGGTAATGTAGGTTCAGAAGGGATTCTAAGTCTCGTTTTTTTTGTTTTAATCATCTATTTCATTTTTAGAGGAGTAAAAAACAGGGGTATTGTTTTTCTTGCCTTGAGTAAATTTACAATTGATCCTAATGCAGAAGATCAAATTATTATTGAGGGAAGGAAAACAGGGTTGGTTCAATGGATATTGGTACAACTCAAATTGGGCAACACCTATAAAATACATGTAAAAAAGGATCACATTTCATATTCGGAGGATAGCGCTGCCGGAAATAGCCTGACGTTAGTTCCCATACGTAAAGTAGCAAGTACATCCTGTGGATATCAGAAACCAATCGGACTACTTATGATCGCTGGGTTATTATTGATTATAGATATCATATTCTTATTTATGGGACAATTCGGCGCCTTTTTTGGTGGATTGATCGTTCCGGCTATTTTTGTTGTTGTTTATCTATATATGAAAAACTTTTTCATATCGATTGAAACTATCGGAAGCACGCGTCTGGGATTTTCTTTTAAAAGAAGTTATATAGAAAATCTTCCCATCGAAACTGAAAAAATAGTGGAAGCTATTGAAAGGATAAATCAACTTGTTTTGAAAGAAGAATAACGCACGCCGCTTTTAGAAATATTGTACGTTATTTTAAAAATTACTTAGATCAAATAAAAGAAACAAATACATCAACGGATAATAATATCATGAATTACTGAAGAGCCTGCGTAATCGTTCAGGCTCTTTAGTAGTTTATCACGGCTTAGTAATAGTTCACTTCGTAATACGGACGACGTTAGTGAAACATATAGCACCTTGTTCTTAATATAGAGATTACGGGTGTATTGTTGGATCATAGGGCCTAACACTTCTCCCCAACCACGTTGGATACGGATCTCAAGCATTCGTTCATACAGCTCAGTGTTGTCTGCAAAAAAATCCTTTATTAATTCACCGATGGTTTGGGCGTTCCTTCTTTCCATATCATTCCATTTCCAGTACGACACCGTCTTCTACGCGAAACAAAGCATAATCATGGTCCATGGCTGCCAGTATCTCATCCAGGTATTTCCGGTTGGTGTCCGTAATAAATATCTGTCCGAATTGGTTACTGCTTACTAACTGTATGATTTGTTCTACACGGTTAGCATCCAGTTTATCAAAAATATCATCCAATAAAAGGATCGGTGTAGTATGTCCTTTTTGCTGAAGAAATCCGAATTGGGCCAACTTCAAAGCGATCAGATAGGTCTTATTCTGTCCCTGCGAACCTACACGGCGGATTAGTGAGTTATTAAGTTTCATCTCCAATTCATCCTTATGTATACCGACTGAAGTATGCCCTAATATAATATCCCGCTCTCTGTTCCGTGAAAGCATTTCCGGTAGTTCACCATTCGCTGATTGGGAAACATACTGTAAATCTATTTCTTCGGATGAATTACTTATTACCTGATAATATTCATTAAATACCGGAATAAAATCAGTGACCAGAGATTGCCTTTTTTCATAGATAAGATTTCCATACATACCTAATTGCATTTCCAATACTTCGTACAAGGAATTATCCTTTGACTGGTCTCTTAATAAAGAATTTCGTTGAAACAAGGCTTTATTGTACTGGATCAAAGCGTGCAGATATTGCTTGTCATGCTGCGAAATGATCAAATCCAGAAAACGACGCCGTTCGCTGCTTCCTCCTTGAATCAATTCCGAATCGGCAGGCGAAACCATTACTAACGGCAAGAGTCCGATGTGTTCTGAAAGTTTATCGTATTCTTTTTTATTCCGTTTGAATTGTTTTCGTTGTTTCCTTCGGATCGCACAGAATATTTCCTCATTTCGCCCTTCATAATCATACTCTCCCTGTATTACACACATCTCTTCATCCGTATGAATGATCTGGTTATCCGGAGTGTTTAGATGGCTTTTGCAAAATGACAGATAATAAATAGCATCCAATAGGTTGGTTTTTCCCATTCCATTATTTCCGAAAAAACAATTCATTTTAGGAGAAAAGGCTATTTCTGATTGAAGTATATTCTTGTAATTGAGGATAGAAAGTCTTTTTAGTATCATCTGCACCGCATTAATTCCACAAATTTAAAAAATATACTTTGAAGTATAGATTATATCAGTAAAAAAAACTACTTTTGCGCTTTGAATTGCCAAAGGCAAACGAATAGATGAATTAATAAACGTATAAATATATTATGGCTACTAAAGGAAAGAGCAAAGACAAAGAATTGGAAGTGGGTGAAATTGTTTCCCAGTCTGAACAATTTATTGAAAAACACAAAAAGAATATCATTTACGGAGTTATTGCTATTGCGGTTATCGTCGGAGCCTTTTTAGGTATCAGACATGGCTATATGATCCCAAGGGAAAAAAATGCAGCAGCGGCGATATTCAAAGGTGAACAATACTTTGCCAGAGATTCTTTTGCTATAGCTTTAAACGGTAACGGTGCGGATTACCTCGGATTCGAATCTATTATAAGTGATTACGGAAGCACTAAATCCGGTAACCTGGCGAAAGCGTACGCAGGCATCTGCTATTATAAATTAGGAGAACCTGAAACTGCTATCAAATTATTAAAGTCTTTCAGCGGAAAAGATAAAATGGTATCTCCGTCTATTACCGGCCTGATTGGTGATTGTTATGTGAATGCCGGACAAACAAAAGAAGGTATCAGCTATTTCGAAAAGGCAGCCAAAGAAGCTGACAACGAAGTCATCAGTCCTACCTATTTGAAGAAGGCAGGTGTCGCATACGAGAGCCTGAATCAATATGATGACGCATTAAAAGCCTATAAAACAATTAAGGAAAAATATTTTACTTCTATGGAAGCGTCCGATATAGACAGATATATTACGCGTGCTTCTGAATTAGCTAAAAAATAAGACGATTTAATAAATACAATACAAGAGGATGCCTTCCAAAAGGCATCCTTTTATTTTAATATAGAAATTATGGCAACAGCTTATCAAAATTTATCAACGTACGATTTTAACAGTATACCGGATGCATCAGATATGTGTATAGGTATCGTCGTTTCCGAATGGAATAAGGATATTACTGAAAAACTGCTTGAAGGCGCTTGCAACACATTGGAAAAGCATGGAGTAAAAAGTGATAATATCATAGTGAAACGTGTTCCTGGAAGCTTCGAACTTACGTTTGGAGCAAAAAGGCTTGCCGAAAGTAAAGAACTGGATGCTGTTATAATACTCGGATGTGTGGTAAGGGGTGACACTCCTCATTTCGACTATGTATGCTCAGGAGTAACTCAAGGCATTACGGAACTAAACCTTATGTACGATATCCCATTTATTTTCGGACTATTAACAACCGATACAATGGAACAATCGGAAGATCGTGCGGGAGGTAAACATGGAAACAAAGGCGACGAAGCTGCCATTACTGCAATAAAAATGATTGATTTTTCTTGCGGATTACAAAATTAATCCTACCTTTGCATTCGAAAATTATGGGGGCAGTTACCAGAGTGGCCAAATGGGGCTGACTGTAACTCAGCTGTCTTTCGACTTCGGTGGTTCGAATCCATCACTGCCCACTAACGAGTTGACTATAGACAAATAACATTTGACAATTAATTATAAACAAACTAATTGTCAACTATCAATTTCCAAATGTCAACTTAAATTGCGGAAGTAGCTCAGTTGATAGAGCATTAGCCTTCCAAGCTGAGGGTCGCGGGTTTGAGCCCCGTCTTCCGCTCTCAAAAAAGAGATAACATTTGGTTATCTCTTTTTTTTTATTACATTTGTGTGCTCGTGCACATATTGAATTAACTTAAGAATAATACAACATGAAAACGTATTTAAAATTATCTGTTTTATTTGTTTTAGTGCTTACTTCGTGCCAATCAAATGATGGTTGGCAAAAGCTGTTCAATGGGAAAGACCTGACTGGTTTTAAGCAATTGAATGGCGAAGCTCCTTACCATGTGGAAGATGGTTGTATAGTAGGGACATCTGTGACAGGACAACCCAATAGCTTTTTGGTTACAGAAAAAGATTATGGCGACTTTATTCTAGAATTCGAATCACAATGTGATCCATTACTCAATTCAGGCGTTCAGTTCCGTAGTGAGAGCCGTCCGGATTATCAAAACGGACGGGTATTCGGATATCAATGTGAGATCGATCCTTCCGACAGGGCCTGGAGCGGAGGAATTTATGATGAAGCACGCCGTGGATGGTTAGTTACCCTTACTGATAATGAGGCAGGCCGTTCTGCATACAAAAAAAATGATTGGAATAAATACCGTGTTGAAGCTATCGGAAATAATATCCGCATCTGGCTCAATGGTGTAAATACAGCAAACTTATATGATAATGAAACACCCAGCGGATTTATTGCTTTTCAGGTTCATGGTATTGGTAATAATAAAGAACTGGACGGGAAAACGATCAAATGGAGAAACATTCGCATAAAAACGGATAATCTGGAAGCAGAACGCATGCAAGGCTCATTAGCGCCGGAAGTTAACCGAATTCCGAATACACTATCAGAAAAGGAGAAAGCCGATGGATGGAAACTCTTATTCGATGGAGTAAATACGACAGGTTGGCGGGGAGCTCATAAAGAATCTTTCCCGGCAAGTGGTTGGAAGGTTGAAAACGGGGAACTGATCGTAATCAAGTCCGACGGATCCGAATCAACCAATGGTGGTGATATTGTTTATGGAACGGAAGATTTTACAGCTTTCGAACTCACATTGGAATTTAAGATCACTGAAGGCGCCAACAGCGGAATCAAATATTTTGTAACTGAAATGGAAAAACAAAAAGGTTCTGCTTTCGGTCTGGAGTATCAGATATTAGATGACAAAGTGCATCCTGATGCTAAACTATATACATCTTTTCCAGGCTCTCGTACATTAGCCAGCTTATATGATTTAATTCCTGCTAAAAACAAACGTTTTAATGGTATCGGTAACTGGAACCAAGCAGTTATAAAAGTATATCCCAATAACCATGTAGAACATTGGATGAATGGTTTTAAGAACCTTGAATATGAACGGGGGTCTGAGGCATTCCGCGATTTGGTTAAAGGAAGTAAATATGCTGCTAAAGCATATAATGACCCCATAAGCTTTGGTGAAGCGCCGAAAGGCCGTATCTTATTACAAGACCATGGCGATGAAGTTGCTTTCCGAAGCATAAAGATCAGAACACTGAATTAAGAACACATTACTTTAGTTTTAAAGAAGGTATCTTCCGGAGATATCTTCTTTTTTTATGATAAAAATCCTATATTTGCTATTAATTACCCTCAAATAAATAATTATTTAAAAAATCTCTTCTCATGAAACTCTTTAAAATCTATCTGTTACTATTACCATTAAGTATAATAATATCATGTAATAACGATGATCCCAAAGAAGAAATACAAGGGGTTGAAGTTAAATCTGTGAATGCGATCTCATGCGTTGACTTGTCCAACCGTTCAGACTGGGAATTCAGGGTTATGAATATTCCATACGATTATACGGCTAATGGCAAAAATATAATGGCTAAGGTTAAAGAACAATCTTACTATTTTCATAATTCTTATCCGCAGGGTACAAATATTCCAATTGGCGGAGGACCGGTTATCCAGTTAGTATCTCCGGATTATTATGCTGTGGAAAAATCAAAATCAACTCCCCCCCTACCGCCCAATATACATGACCAAACATCAATTGAAAAGCTTCGTAAAGCGGATGTACTGTCAAACTACTATTATGGGAATGTTTCCGAAGATCTTGTAAACGTAGAACTGACACATGCTAATGCATTGCTCGAATTTGAACTCATTAATATCCCATCCGATGCAGAAGTTAAAGTTTCCTCCTATATGGATATAACCCCTTACAGAGAAGAAGATAATAATTACAAAGCTATCGTTTTGGCTGAGGGTGGAGAATACGATGCTACTATTTCAGTAAGAATAGGTGGAACTCCCTATCAGGTATCCGTATTGAGCGCTACTTCCAAATCATCCCCATTACCCGCCAGCGGTTATATTCTAAGGGATACACATTACAAATTTACGGTTAAATTTGATGAGGATAAAAAATCCCTTTCAATCGAAAACATGCAAAGAACAAAATGGAGCAAACAATATCCTATTGAGCTAGTTTATAAAACCAAAGAGATTGTAGATTTTAAACTCTTTATAGGCTCGCCTAATGGCCCTGTTGAGATTTCTACTGATCAATTAAATCCGGCCCAATTCTGGGGAGATAGATTAAATTTTTATCCTACACGCCTGACTTTTACAGATGAGAATACTATGTTTCGTACACCTAATGATACAAGTGCAGATCTTTTTACTTATAAATTTAAGCAAGACTCTCTTTTCAGATATAATAATAATGTTGAAGAATGGTTTTGGGCTGCCACCGGTGACCATTATACACTGAAGTATCACATCGGATACTACAGATGTAATTATTTCGATTCCGAATTTTGGGATGGAACAGGTATACATCGTTTCAATATTGGTCAAGATAACTACATCGCATCTGAATCCGGATTATATGGTAGTGTTCATTCTTTAAATAGTTTAAAACTTGAAACAGATACTATCATGTGGTGTAATATTAATTATATATATACAGCTCCT
>DAMCDT010000028.1:0-5744 GCA_032058265.1 Tannerellaceae bacterium | reverse complement strand
ATTTATCTGAAACATTCATTATTTATCTATTGTTACAATCTAAAGTAATTAAACAGATAGAATAATGAAAGCAATAAGACTCCACAATTATGGTATCTCTGAAAATTTAAAATTTGAAGAAGTTTCCATTCCTGACATTAATGAAGATCAGTTATTAATCAAAGTATTTGCAACTTCAGTCAATCATCTGGAAATTAAAAAGGCGTCCGGTGCAATGAAAGATAGAATGCCTCTTACGTTTCCCTGGATACCGGGATATGACTTTGCAGGGATAGTCGAAAATGTAGGGACTAATATCACTGATTTCAAAACCGGCGACAAAGTATATGGCAACTGTAATGGCGGCTCTTATGCAGAGTATCTGGCAGTAAGTCCGAGCACTGTCGTAATCAAACCGGAGAACCTGACTTTTGAAGAAGCAGCCTCTGTTCCTCATGTTGCTGAAACAGCATGGCAAGCTATTCATACGCACGGACAACTTCAAAGCGGACAAAAAGTTTTAATTCATGGAGCTGCCGGAGCAGTAGGCGCTTATGCCGTTCAATTTGCACATCTGGCAGGAGCCACTATTTACGCTACGGCTTCTTTTCAAAACAAAGAATACCTGGAAAAACTAGGAGTTAGTGTATTCATTGATTACAAAACCGAAGATTTCACTACCATAGCCAAAGATATCGATTTGGTTTTAGCACTGGTTGGAGGAGATATTCAACAACGATCATATTCAATTATGAAAGAAGGTGGGCGTTTGGTTAGTACAACCGGCCCTATTTTAGAAGAGGAAGCCAACAAGCATAATGTGACAGGAATTTCAATGGTTATCAAACAATCTGCTGAAGACTTAGAGAAAATTACTGAACTAATTAATGAAGGAAAAGTTAAGACCGATATAGCTATCACCTATGAACTGGAAGATGCTGCTGACGGATGGAAAATACTCTCCGGAGAAGACCCTTCTTTACCTGGTATAAGTCATGGGAAAATCATTCTTCAGGTAAGAAAAGAAGAGGAAGATAGCGAAGAATAATGTTCTATACTATCTATTTGGAATAGAAAACTCTCCCCTAACCTTCTTTTTAGTGGTTTGATAAACTTATACTGTTAATATTATACCTCCTATGAAAAGGGTTGTGGAGAGATGAAAGTTATCTCCAGTCGTCCGTACGGAAAGGAGTAGCCGGTAATCCCGCTTTATTATACAGATTAATGTCAGGGTTATTCGACCATCCGTACCTGACGGCCACCGGGCTTTTCACCTTATCACTCTGAACAATAATTTTATTACCATCAGCGTAAGCCTTTGCCCAGTAGAATTTCTTATCGCTTCCTGCAATGGCAAAACCTTCTACATAACCATATCTGTTATGTACACGAAGGCCTTCAGGAGCATTATCAAATGTTATGACTGCTTTATCTCCCTGAATATCCATTGATTGGAACGTTGGCCCTGAATAAACAACATCTTTCAACCCGTAATCCTTATTTAAAGCATTATATGCTAACCGTAATCCCACATCCTGTTTGTTTCGCGGATGTATATCATCGGCGTCACCAATATCTATAATCACCGCCTGTCCGGTACGGGGTAATAAAAGAGTCATTGTCTGTGCTTCCCTTAGTTCTGCCCAGCCGCTGTTAACAGGTTGATCATCCTTAGCCATAAAATTGGCTAACTGTACCCAATAGAAAGGAAACTCACTTCCCCACTTACTGCGCCAATCGTTGATCATTAGCGGGAACAATGTGCGGTAATCATAAGCTGCCCCGGCATTATTTTCTCCCTGATACCAGATCGCTCCTTTTATGGAGAAAGTAATAATCGGATTGATCATCGCGTTATAAAGTAAGGAATGATACATATTAGGAGATATATCTTTAATATTGAATTGAGCATTTGTTACAGCTTCCTTGTATTTCCATTGCCCGGCAAGCGGATAATGTTTTCCCTGAACAACTATATTTAACTCCTCCTTATTCCCGTAGATACCCCCATCACCACCGGTGTCGTATACCCTAACAGTTATCCTGTTTTTTCCTTCTTTCAATATATTTTCAGGAATATCATATATTCGTTTGGTACTATAATTACGTGTTTCACCTATTTTCGTTCCATTTATCCAGGTGATATCTTCATCATCTACCATACCCAAATGGAGTGCACCTTTCTTGTTGGCAGCTTCGGCATGAAGATCAAACTCATAAGTAAACCAGACAATACCGTTCACGGCATTTAGTTCCGTATTAGACCAAAGGCCGGGAACTTCTAAAGACTTCCATGACGACAGGTTAGTGTATGCTCCAAACCATTGCTCTTTCAACCCGGGATCATCTTTAAGTGCAGTTAGATACGCTTCTTTATTCTTATCGTTTTGTCCAACAAAGGTATTGAAGTCATCACCTATCTCGATATTCTTATACTGCTGTTTAAAAGAATCACCCAGTGTTTTGTAAGCATCAGCGCTCGTCCAGGTTTCAACACCCGTACCACCCCACGATGAATTAATGATCCCTATAGGTATTCCGGTTTCTTCATACAATTTACGGGCAAAGAAGTAGGCAACAGCCGAGTAATTAGGAACCGTAGACGGAGAACAAACAGTCCATTTCCCATTCAAGTCATCCAATGGTTTCATACTCATATTCTTTTCAACATTAAATGAACGTATCGACGGGTAATTGGCATTTGCAATTTCTTTTGTAGCATTATTTACATTGGCAACTGTCCATTCCATGTTAGACTGTCCACTGCATAACCATACATCCCCCACTAATATATTGGTAAGGATGATCGTATTATTTTTCCCTTTCACTGTCAAAGTGTGTGGCCCGCCATACTTTACCGGATCGAGTTGAATACTCCATTTCCCCGAAGCATCAGCTTTGGTGCGTTTTGATTGTTTATCAAAAACGACCTCTACCCGCTCATTCTTGTCGGCCCATCCCCAGACATTCACCTTTTGATCCCTTTGAATAAGCATATCGTTCGAAAAGATATGCGGAAGCTTTACTTCTGCCATTAAAAAACATGGCAATAAGCATGTTAAAATAATAACCAGTTTTTTCATTATAATCATCATTAGTTAGTTTCTCTCCAAAGATATAATTTTTAAAAGAAAAAGATACCCTTTATTATTCACAATGATAAAGCGTATATAAGTTGGATGAACAATATGGTCATTAATGATTTGCTTACTACAATATCGCATTTTGTTCGCATATAAGTGTTATTTTCTTTACTAATATTTTATCTGCCACCGACTGGTGTATTAATATCCACCAATTGATGGACTAATATCCACCGGCTGGTGGCAGATAAAATGTACAGGACTAAAATATAACAGATTGCCGATCTTTTGATGACTTTATCACATTCTTCTTCCCACTTTTAATAGCGCTATCTTAATCACCGTGCCACTATGTAGCCGTACTTCGGAGAGTTTTTGTTTTTAATTATTATCTTTGGCAATGATGAATCTAACGACACAGAAATGGCACGAAAATCGTTCAATGAAAAACTTCATGATAGTAAAAATTTACCATGTATACAGATTTGTAATGATCCTAAAACGATAGAACGGTACGGAGGTTGTAAAATGTTGATTGCCGCTCCCCTTGAGTTTGACGAAATAATGAGAAAAATTCCGGAAGGTTATCTTATTACAACTGATATGATACGTGATTTCCTGAAAACGAAACATAATGCTGATTTCACCTGCCAACTGACTACAGGTATCTTTATCAGCCTTGTAGCAAGAGCCAGTGAAGAAAGAGAATCTGATAAGACCCCTTATTGGCGCACGATAAAGAAGAATGGAGAACTGAATGAAAAATATCCGGGCGGATTAGAAGATCATAAAGAAAAGTTAGAGCAGGAAGGTCATACGATCTTTCAAAAAGGGAAGCGCTTTTTCGTAAAAGATTATACTGATAAATTATTCCCATTATAATATTCACTCCGCTTCCGAATAAATAAACTTCAATGACTTATTATAATGAATATTCACCTGATTACCGTCTGCAACGTCTGATTGAATGTTATTGGAGCAGCCACGAACTTATGCCCAATAATAAACCACAGAAAATAATGCCTGACGGTTGTATTGATATTATAATAAGTTTCGGCGGCAAAAATACTTCGTACTTACAACAACAAGGATTACCTTTCTTAATTGGTACAACCACATCGTTTATCGAGGTTCGCCAGACCTTTGGGATTATCGAGATGATCGGTATCCGGTTTAAACCTTCCGGTATCACTGCATTTACCAGGATGCCAATACATGAGTTGACGAATCAACGTTTGGACCTTGATCTTGCTGATACTATTTTTGATAAATCATTTTATGAAAAACTTTCAGAATTAAAAACAACCTTTGCCCGTATTGCCCATATTGAAAATTATCTACTTCAGAAATTACCTTATCTTTATGAAACAGATCGCCGAATCATTCATGCTGCCGAATTAATATTGGATACTAAAGGCCAAATGCCGATCAGTAAAATTATGGAGAAAGTATATATGAGTGAAAGACAGTTTGAAAGATTATTTAAACCTATTATAGGGCTATCGCCAAAAACATTCAGTAAAATTATCCGTTTTCGATATACATCCCAATACATACAATTACACGCTGATGAAAGTATTTATTCGGTAGCCATCCACTGTGGTTATCATGATGACTCACATCTTGCCAAAGATTTTAAGCAGCTAGGAGGTATCCTTCCTAAAGAAACCTATTAAAAATGTCGGGTTTTTACAGGACATATTCTTTTCCTGTAACATATCTTTGCTGACGAAATAATAATCCTAAAAACTCAATTATGGACTTAAAGAATTGTACACCCGTTCTATTTGTAAAAGATGCCCAAAAAGCTAAATCTTTTTACGCCGACTTGTTGGGAATGACCATCACAGGAGATTTTGGTGGTATGAATATAATATTTAAAGAAGGTTTTGCCCTTTGGCAACCGATGGAGCAAAATATTATCCCTCAAAAACTGGGCTTCGATAATATTAATAACCAAACAAATGCCAGCCGCTTCGAGCTTTGCTTTGAAACACAAGATATTGATTCGATCTATAATATACTGAAAGAAAATAACGTAAAGTTCCTGCATGAGAT
The DNA here is from genome assembly GCA_032058265.1 of Tannerellaceae bacterium. Lineage (GTDB taxonomy): Bacteria > Bacteroidota > Bacteroidia > Bacteroidales > Tannerellaceae > DFXE01. The sequence continues at coordinate 621 of DAMCDT010000028.1, read as the reverse complement.
AAATACAGAATTATGGGGGCAACGTACGATACGCTTTTACGATTATGACGCACATTTGATCGAGGTAGGAGAAGCAATGCCCGTTTTCTTGAAACGTATTTTTGAAGAAGAAGGAAAAGATATCGATGCTACCGCCAAAAGAACCTACATGGAGCCAGAAGTATTAAAACACTTTTTAGGTATCTGATTTATCTTGATAAAGTATACTATTGTTGTTTCTCGAAAGATTATAAACATCTTTTACCTTATTCATGTTCTATATCTACTAAATCAAAATAGCAATATGAAGACAAGAGAATTAGAAGAGTATCTTAAAGAGAAAGGTTTTAAAGAAGATCCATTGGACACAGGATGTAATTATAAATACTCCACAGACCATATTGAACTTATCTGCTATGTTGAGACCGGGATCGACATTCAGTTTATCGCGATCTATAAATGGAAAAACAATGATGTGAAAGGTACATTCAATATGACAACAGACGAATTAAAATTTACTGACCTTCCGGTTGCGTCCATTTTCAGGAAGACTAAAAACAATATGCCTCAACGTATAGGAGATTCAATTGACACACACAAAGAACTTGAAAAAGTAATTCAGGAAATATTCGAGCTCTCTTA
>DAMCDT010000027.1:0-18781 GCA_032058265.1 Tannerellaceae bacterium | reverse complement strand
TAAGGTTTTGTCGGCAAAACCCTGGGACTTTGAAAACAAAACTCATTTACTTTTTTAAAATAAGGCTATTGGTTGCAATTAAATTACATGCAAGCAAAAAATATCAGGACGTTAGCTGCTTAAAAACGGACGTATCCTAATAGAATTGATACTATCTGATGTGTAAGTAAAAAACAGACAGTGGAAGATCATCTTCCACTCATCAAACCGCTTCAACAAAGGGCTTTCGTGATGTAGTGGAAGGTGTAAGTTGATATAAAAAAGTTGATAAGGGGTAGGAATATTACTTACTTTTTTACCTCTTTTTACGTGTTTCCCGGGAAGATGATTTACGTCTCCACGGCTTTTCAGGGTTTCTCTCCCGCTTTTCAAAACGGTCGTAGAAGTTACCTGGCTTATCTCCATCCCTGCGTTTTCCTTTTGAAAAGCTTCCGCTCTTTTTATTATCTTTCTTTCCCTGGGCAAATTCAACTGAAATACGGCGTCCATCTATTTCAAAGCCGTTCATCTTATCCATCACTCTTTTAGACTCATTCTCTTCGACTTCAAAGAAAGAGAAGTTGTCCCTCAGATCAATTTTACCTATCCGTACCTTTCCGGGTACACATTTATTGACAAGTTCGATCAATTGATTTGGGTACAGCCCGTCGGATTTTCCGAAATTGAGGAAGAAGCGTACATATCCCTCTTCTGCTGTAAAGGTACGGCGTCCGCCACGTTCGCCGGAATCATTTTTCTCTCTGCTGTAACGTTCGTCTACCTGCTGGATTTCATCTGCATCTTTGTAATAATCGATCATCCTGTTCAGTTCTAACGAAACAACACGTTTGATGATATCTTCCTTATCCAGCCATTCCAGTTTACGGAAAATAGAAGGCATTAACGAGGCGATTTCATCTTCATCGACTTTTACCTTTTCAATCTGATCTACCAGGCTTAACAATTGTTTTTCGCAAATTGCTTTTCCGCTGGGCATTTCACCTTTTTCAAACTTCTTATTGATTATGCGTTCAATTTCGCGGATTTTACCTTTTTCTTTTACATGGCAGATCGAAATGGATATACCGGTCTTACCGGCACGTCCTGTTCTACCGCTCCTGTGTGTATAAGACTCCACATCGTCAGGTAAACCATAATTGATAACGTGTGTTAAGTCGTCGACGTCCAAACCACGTGCTGCCACATCTGTAGCTACTAGTAATTGAAGGTTCTTTATACGAAACTTTTGCATTACATAATCGCGTTGAGCCTGGCTTAGTTCACCGTGCAGTGAATCAGCATTGTAACCGTCTTGTATTAACTTATCCGCTATTTCCTGCGTTTCTTTGCGTGTACGACAGAAAATAATACCGTAAATACTTGGATAGAAATCAGCAATTCTTTTAAGCGCCAGGTATTTGTCCTGAGCCCGTACCATGTAATAAATATGCTTGATATTTTTGTTTCCTTCATTCTTTTTTCCTATGACAATCTCTTTCGGATTGTTCATATATTTTTTTGTAATATTCGCGATTCCCTGTGGCATTGTAGCCGAGAATAATAACATATTACGTGAAGTAGGGACTTCTGCAAGAATAGCATTTATACTGTCGGTAAATCCCATGTTGAGCATTTCATCAGCTTCATCAAGGATCACATTTTTTATCAGGCTTAAATCGACCGTCTTACGATTCATAAGGTCTAATAAACGTCCTGGTGTAGCCACCACAACATGAACACCGCGTTTTAATGTTTTTATCTGGCTCTCAATACTGGAACCTCCATAAACAGGAAGTACTTTCAATTTGTCCATGTATTTGGAATAATCATTCAGGTCGTCTGCAATCTGCAGGCAGAGCTCTCGTGTTGGACAAAGGATAAGTGCTTGTGGCTGGTATGTATTAATATCTATTTTTTGTAAGATGGGTAAACCAAATGCGGCTGTCTTACCTGTACCGGTTTGTGCTAATGCAATTACGTCGTTGTCTTCACCTAATAAAAAAGGAATCACTTCCTCCTGGACAGGCATGGGTGATTCATAGCCCATTTCTTGAATTGCTTTTAAAATAGGTAAAGCAACTCCTAATTCTTCAAATGTTTTCAATGTGATATTATATATAAATAATTCAGAGCCGCAAAGGTAGGTAATTTATTTGGAATCAAGTCAAAAAAGCATGTTTTCTTTCAGTATGCTTAAATCTTTATCTGACAGGTTCAATTCTTTATTCAGGTACTTTTCCACCGAACCATATTCTTTGTTAATCATTTTAAAGACAAAGTCCATATACGACTCATCTACCGTTAGGATGACTGTAAGTGTTTCCTGCGAATCTGAACTCAATTGATGTACTGAAGGTTCATATCGTTTTAAATCAATGTATTCGTTGGATAAAACATAGTCATAAAGGATCATTTCTTCGGGTACTCCCAGCGCGGCCAGTAACATAGCAGACAAGAAACCGACACGGTCTTTTCCCATGGTACAATTAAATAGTATCGGATAATTATCTTTATCTAAAAAGAGTTTCATTGCTTTAGCGAACTGTCCGCTTTTATCTGTCATATAATGAAGGTACATATCCTGCATGAATAATACTCCATCCCCTTTACGCACCCGTCCTTCCTTGATACGATCATATATCTTACCTTCTGACTCCAGCTCAATCGGAATATGTATGATTTGCGCTTGTTTATAACTTATAGGAGAAGCTTTTATTTCTTCAGCGGTGCGTAAATCAATAATTGTTTTTATTTTCAGATTATCCATACGTATCGTGTCCCGGTCGGATAATCCTCCGATATTGCCGGAACGGAATACTTTTCCCCATCGGGTTGATCTATTTCCTTGTTTTGTAGCATAACCGCCGATATCCCGGAAGTTTTGGATACTATCCATGTGCACTAAATGTGCACTTACCGTTTCATCATATTTATCATTAAATGATAGCAGGAAGTATTTTCGGGTGATATTATCGTCGGTAATATAAGTGGTTATACCGTCTTCAATGTTAGCAAAACCTACTGGAATATTCTTATTGAATACATTCGGATTATCAGATGCATACACTTTCACTTTACCTTTCATCTGAGGATATGTTTCCCATTTAATAACATAGTTACCTATATCATCTCTAAGACAAAGCGTACGTATCTCAGGCTTATTATTTTGACAAGCGGTTAAACTTATTATTCCTAAAAAAATTAAAAATAGTCGGATATGCATATCAAAAGCATTGAGTACTATAACAAAGATACTAAAAACTTACTCGTTATTTTCAACGGTTTAATGATATTTAAGACTGTTGCTGGTATGAAGATGCAATAACGGATGAAATATAATTGTCGTCACTCATGCACACTTCCGTTGCAAGATCAATTCCGCATTGAATTATTTTTGCCCATTTATCTTTTTCCAGTAATGGTAAATCGCTATACCGGATATCATATTTCAATAATCCGTAAATAATTCCTGCATTGAAACTATCACCCGCTCCAATAGTGCTTTTCGGATTTATTTGAGGAACATCAAAATGTTCCCGTATAGTATCTGAATGGAGCTCTACCCCCAAAGGACCATGTGTTGTGATCAATCGTTTACAATAATATTTTATATGTTCTTCATAAATATGATCGACATCGGTTTTACTGAATATATTAATAAAATCTTCATCCGATCCCCTCACGATATCGGCATATTCAAAGTTTTCAAGAATAGTTGGTTTCAGTTGGATCGCTTCATGGGCATGTGCATCCCTGAAATTAGGATCATAATATATAATGGCTTTTCTTTCTTTTGCATATTCAAGGAATTCAACAGTGCGTTCCCTTAAAACAGGATTTAAGGAATAATAAGAACCAAAGATAAGAATATCGTCTTCTTCAATCCGGGGTAAAGGAACTTCCAATCGTTGATGGGGATAATCTTTATAAAAAGAATAACTGGCGTTCTGATCGTTATCAAGGAAAGCTAGCGAAATGGGACTTTTCCCATCCGGAAAGCAATCCACATAATCAGTTGAAATATTATTTTCTTCCATGAACCGGCGGATAATATCTCCTACTTTGTCATTTCCCAGTTCACTGATAAAAACAACCGGAACTCCTAACCGTCCTAACGAAACAAAGCCATTAAATACGGAGCCACCCGGAATAGCTCTTTGGGGGCGGTCATTTTTAAAGATTATATCCAGGATCGTTTCGCCGATACCTATTACCTTTCTCATAGTTTAGTTATTATTCAATTATTCATTTTCACTCTGCATACGGCTCTTTGAACCTAAGTATCCTCCATGATGTCGTTTTGCATAGTCTTTATTGGTGAAATTTATTCGTTGCATTGTACTGACAACTAACAAGTCGCCTATAACTGTCATCACAGTTGTTGAAGTTGTCGGAGTTAAACCTAAAGCACAAACCTCTTTGGGGCCTCCGGTCATAAGACAAACATTGGCTTGTTTGGCTAATTCACTATCCGGATTACCGGTTATAACAATAAATTTCATTTCAGGAACTAATCCACGAGTAAGTTCAATGAGTTCTACTAACTCACGTGTTCTTCCTGAATTAGAAATAAGAAGCATCAGATCATTATCCCGTATGATTCCCAAATCACCGTGTTGTGCTTCACTGGGGTGCAGAAAAAATGCCGGTGTTCCTGTAGAACTGAACGTCGTAGCGATGTTCATAGCTATTTGTCCGGCTTTACCCATTCCGCTGGTGATCAGTTTCCCTTTCAAGTCATGCACGTATTTGATGATTAAGTCGACTGCATTTTCATAATCAGATGTAACAGGAATATTTAAAACCGCATCAGCTTCTTCTTTCAGGATATCTTTTAAAGTCTTTAAGTCCATAGCTTCTTTCAATCTTACAATAGGATACAAAAGTATTTATTAAAAATGAATTCTTTTATATCTTTTGACCAAATCAATAAGTGTTACCATATTTAATTATAATTTTGCCGCTTCAGATTAAATAGACAATGCAATATTACACACATACATTATGTAATGGCCTTCGGGTTATTCATTTACCGTCTGATTCTCCGGTTTCATATTGTGGCTTCGCTATAAACGCAGGAACACGGGACGAAAAAGATGGAGAATATGGTTTAGCTCATTTTGTTGAGCACATGCTATTCAAAGGAACGGAAAAACGTAAATCCTGGCATATCCTGAATCGGATGGAAAATGTAGGAGGTGAATTGAACGCTTATACTACTAAAGAAGATACATTTGTGTATTCTATCTTTATGGAAGAACATTATGAACGAGCATTCGAACTTCTGACTGATCTTATTTTTTATTCTATATTTCCGGATAATGAAATTGATAAGGAAATCGATGTAATACTTGATGAGATCAATTCTTATAAAGACAGCCCGTCAGAACTTATCTTTGATGAATTCGAGAATATATTATTCAATGGTCATTCTTTGGGACACAATATTTTAGGAGATGAAACTTCTTTAATGCAATTTACGTCTGAATCTGCCCGTTCATTTATTAAACGAAACTATGTTCCTGCAAATATGGTTTTCTTTTCCATGGGTCGGATAAAAATGGAAAGAATCATAAGGTTTGCAGAAAAATATATTGGTTCACTAGCATTACCCTTACCGGCTAATGGACGAAAAGCGCCTGAACATATTTTACCATGCGCTAAGGTAATACATAAAGATACCCATCAAACACACGTTTTAATTGGCGGGAAATCTTATTCAATGTATGATGATAAACGTATTCCTTTATTTCTCCTTAATAATTTACTGGGGGGGCCGGGAATGAACAGCCGCCTTAATATTTCCTTACGTGAAAGGAATGGATTAGTATATCAGGTAGAATCAAATGTTACATCCTATACAGATACAGGTTTTGCCGCTATCTACTTCGGAACTGATCCGAAGAATAAGAAAAAAGCATTGGGGTTAGTATATAAAGAACTCAACCGCCTTTGTGTCGAAAAATTAACTACTTTGCAGTTAAATGCTGTAAAAAAGCAAGTAATGGGACAATTAGGCATATCGGGTGATAACAAAGAAGGCCTATTTCTAGGCCTTGGAAAAACTTTTTTGCATCATAACCGTTATGATACTTTACCGGAATTATTCCAAAAGATTGAAAATATTACTGCTGAAGATATTATAAATGTGGCTAATGAAGTCTTTTCGGCAGATTCTTTATTCAGCTTGATTTATGAATAAATTGATATCGGGAAAATCAAGCTGAATATGCCTCCTGTTCAATCAGTATATCTTCTTTATGATCATCTACAGTAAAGTCTAATGTTATAGGAGTTGCTTTTACATTTTCGATCAATTGGTTGATATCGTTTATAATTCTGTTATATCTATCCGTTCCTTTATAAATAACCATAGCATTGATGAATTCCACGATAATTGCAAAAGCTTTCTCAACTTCTTTCCTTGATTGTAATGTTTCACGGGTAAGGCATTTTCCGGTTACTTCTAAAGCATGTGCATCAATCAATTGTTTAAGTACCCAGTTGGACCGGCTCAGTTCAGATAAATGATCGGCAATTCCTGCATGTTCAAGTCGCTTATAAGTGAGTTTAGTTGAAACAATCTCAAGGAAAGTATTTATCGCATTTATTTTTTCAACACCCTTAAATCTTTTAATATCATCCGAATCCATGAAGATATTGTTTACCTCATTTCCGGTTTGTCGTGAAGCAAGATCCGTATCATTCATTAGTTGTTCAGTTTTCCGGATAAATTCATCCCAAAGGATATCGCATCTTTCGTTTTCAGCATGGATTTTACTCTCCAGCTTTTTCCCCGGATTTGTTTTAAGCGCCCGATGAAATAAGTCAAGTGAATATTTGTACGAACGTAAGATGATTTGAAACCTTTCGTCGTCGATTTCACCCATTTTGTTATATACATCTTTGAAAAAACGTAATGCACGTAACTGTGTAATACTTTGTAAATAAATAGCTTCTATCCTCCTCATAATGAAAGACTTTTGTTTCTACGGTTTTATAGAATTAATTTATAATAAGTTTAAGATCCCAATTACTGTTTACAAATATAACAATCGAAAAGGCAAATTGTTTCGAATAAATTGACAAAAATACCAATTCTATGCATATTAACATATTTTTTAGAATTAACTGTAACCATTTGTATCAACTGGCCGTCTTAATAATAAAAGCAGGAAAGGCCAGCCTACTAAAATTAAATAGGATATTATTTATGAGAAAGATATTTATTGTTTTCATGTTGCTCGACAGCATGATACAGGCAGTTTTTGCTCAGAATATAGAGATTAAAGGTGTGGTTATTGATGCAAAAAATAAAGAACCACTTGAGTTTGTTAATTTAGTTCTACAAACGACAGATTCAGTGTTCATGAATGGCACAACAACGGACCAGAAAGGTCATTTTATATTAAGCAAAGTAGTCAATGGTAATTATCTTCTAACTGTTTCCAGCCTTGGTTACCAGACACAACAAATTAGACTTTCAGATATAAATGAAAGTATTACATTAGATAATATCCAATTGGAAGACGGAACCGTAGCTTTATCTGATATAACCGTTAGTGCATCCAACTTAAGCAGCCAGTTGGATAAAAAATTGGTATTCCCCTCCGATAGGCAGGTAAAAGCATCTACAAACGGTGTGGATTTATTGCACCAATTAATGCTTCCAAAATTACAGGTAAACCCCCTTTTCAATGAGGTAAGTTTGCCCGGAGGTGGTGAACTTCAATATAGGATTAATGGAGTAAAGGTCGAAATCCAGGATATCGTTGCTTTGCAACCGGCTGATATTATACGTATCGAATTCCATGACAATCCGGGACTGCGTTATGGAAATGCCGAGGTAGTCCTCGATTATATCGTACGCCGTCCCGAGACCGGAGGAAGTTTTGGATTTAATTTTGATGACAGCCCGATCGTTGCCTGGGGTAATAATGGTATTAATGGTAAAATCAATCATAAGAAATCAGAATTTGGAATCAATTATAGCATCAGTCATCGCGATTTCTACAGAATGTGGCGGGACAATGAAGAAAAGTTTACATTTGCAGATGGTTCCACACTTGAACGGAAAGAAATAGGTGAACCGGGGCGGGGGAATATGTTCTGGCAATGGCTGAACGCAACCTATAGTTTTCAGGATGATAATAAAATGTTTAGCGCTAGCTTCCGCTATTGGGATAATAACCAGAGACATTGGGATTACAATGGCGTATTGTTAAATGTGGCGAATCCATCGGATGCTGTTAGCATGATCGATAAATCAGCCAATATTAATAGGCGACCGGCAGTTGACCTTTATTATCAGCAAAACCTTAAAAATGATCAAACAATAGTATTTAATGTAGTAGGAACCTATAATTATACTGACAATACCCGCATATACCAGGAAAGCCGGGATGACATTCTTCTTACGGATGTAAATAATATAGTCACCGGAAATAAATACTCTATTATCGGAGAGGGTATTTATGAAAAGAAATTCGGATCGAATCGTTTAAGTGTTGGTTTAAGACATACACAAGTTTTTTCGGATAATAAATATGAGAACGGACACAATTTCACGACCAAAATGAATCAGGCCGAATCATTCCTCTATTCTCAATTTAAAGGAAATATAAAGAAATTGGATTATACGGTAGGCGTAGGTGTGACGCGTTCTTATTTCAGTCAGAAAGGAGTTGGTGAAGGTTACCAATATTACACATTTAATCCTCGCATAGTCGTGCAATACACTTTGCCGGGAAGGTCTTTTATCCGCTTACGGGCAGATATTAATAATTCTACTCCATCGTTATCGAATTTAAGTGATGTCGAACAGGTTATTGATTCATTACAGATACAACGTGGTAATCCCAACCTGAAACCATATCTGAGATATCGTACCGAACTAACCTATGAACTGCAAAAAGGCCTTTTCTACGGAAATTTATGGGGAACGTATGAATATCAACCGGATGCCATTATGGATGAAAAACGTTTGGAAGGAGATAAAATCGTACAAACATGGGATAATCAGAAAAACTGGCAACGCCTGGCCAGCCGTTTAATGCTGCGGGTAGGCCCAGTGAAAGATATACTCCAGTTTTCCATAACCGGCGGTGTGAATCACTATATAAGTAATGGAAATACGTATAACCACGAATATACCAACTGGTTTATAAATGCTGATATTTCTGCAACCTATAAGAAATTCATTTTGGGATTCGGATTAATGACAAATTGGAATTGGTTTTATGGAGAAACACTGAATGGAGGAGAAAACCTGCATTATTTAATGGCACAGTATAAACATAAAAACTTATCGGTTGCGGTAGGTATGTTCAATCCATTTGTCGATAATTACAAACAACAAACGGAGAATTGGTCACAATATGCATCTTTCCATCGGAGCAACTATTTAAAAGAAAGCTCCCGTATGCTCGTATGCAGGCTATCGTGGAACTTCTCATTCGGGAGAACATTCAAAGCCGGACAAAAACGGATCAATAATAAAGACGATGATTCAGGTGTTATGAGTACCGGGAAGTAAGCTAATAACAAAAAGGATTGTAATCTACATCTCAAAACAGTGCAATCCTTTTAACAAAACATCGTCAACTCTTTATCAGAAGTTCGTATAGTTTTGAAATAGAGATAACCAACTTTTTCTAGGATGCTTTGAGTTCTGAATGAAAGAACATAAAATGATAAAGATTATATTAGCAGTTAATGGTAACCATTTGAAAGACCGCACAAAGATAATTAGCCAAAAGATGTTAAACCACTTGTTTTTCTCAATTTAATTGTTTTGGTTTGTGATATCATTTTAATATCATAAAAGAATCACAATGGAAACATCAGAAAAACAATTCAGCGGTTTGAGACTTTCGGGATTTCTATGTGCGTTTATCCTGTTGGTCTTGGTGGGTATTTTTATATACCTGTTTGTTTTAGGAAAAGAATGGAGCGTTGCTACAGCTTTTGTAGTATGTCTACCATTGATTGCTTTAGTCTCTCTGGGTTTTATTATTATTGAGCCGAATGATGCGCGTGTAATGGTTTTCTTCGGAAAATATAAAGGCACGATAACGGATAATGGTTTTTTCTGGTTTAATCCGTTTTATAATAAAAAGAAGATAACTTTGCGTGCACGTAATCTGGATGTTCCTCCTATCAAAGTGAATGATAAAGTAGGAAATCCGGTGATGATCGGTGCGGTAATGGTTTGGCGGGTAAAGGATACCTACAAGGCGGTATTTGATATAGATTCATCATCTATAACAGATACACATGTGGCTCATACATCCATCGTAATAAATAAATTATCAAAAGTAATGCAGAACTATGAAAACTTTGTAAAGATACAGAGTGACGCAGCGTTACGACAGATTGCAGGAATGTATGCCTACGATTCCAACGAGAGTGAAGGAGACCGTGTCACCCTTCGTTCGGACGACGGTGAAGTAGCTCAACGATTGGAAGAGGAATTGAACAGCCGCCTGGCTATCGCAGGAATAGAAGTGATCGAAGCACGTATAAACTATCTGGCTTACGCTTCAGAGATTGCAGGAGTTATGCTGCGCCGTCAACAGGCTGACGCTATTATTGCGGCACGTGAAAAGATCGTTGAAGGAGCAGTTAGTATGGTACAATTAGCATTGGATAAATTAGAAAAAGAAGAAGTGGTTGAACTCGATGAGGACAAAAAGGCCGCAATGGTAAGTAACCTCTTAGTCGTATTATGCGCTGATGAAGCAGCTCAACCCGTCTTAAACACAGGAACTTTGCATCATTGATACGGATCATAATTATTGATTATTACCCATCAATCGTTTATCACTGATCTTTAATCATTAAAGAATAATGGCCAAAAAAGAAAACACGAACAAAAGTTTTATCCTGCGTATCGATGCCGAAATGATGGAGGCTATCGAAACATGGGCGGCTGATGAATTTCGTAGCACCAATGGCCAGATTCAATATATCCTCGACCAGGCTTTAAGGAAAGCCGGACGATATAAGAAGAAACGAAAGGCCGGCCCTGATAAAGACAACCCGGATGAACCCGGATAATAACGAAAGGGAATGTTAATATAATGTTAATATTAGTACCTTGTGATGCAAGGTATATGCGTTATACATATATTTGCCTCCATAGGTGTAAAAAATCATATCCATTTGTAACAAATTCCAGATAAAAACGTCTAATAAGAGAAAAGCAAACAATTTATGATCATCCAACTGAAAGACATTAATAAAACCTACTTCAATGGTGCCCCCCTGCACGTTCTGAAAGGAATCGACTTAGATATAGAGAAAGGAGAAATGGTTGCTATTATGGGAGCCTCGGGTTCAGGCAAGTCCACACTTTTAAATATTCTGGGGATCCTGGATACTTATGATACAGGTACGTATACATTAAGCGGTCAATTGATAAAAGACCTCAGTGAAAGCCGTGCCGCCGAGCTTCGCAACCAGATGATCGGGTTTATTTTCCAATCTTTCAATCTGATCTCCTTTAAGAATGCGATGGAAAACGTTGCGCTTCCTCTCTACTACCAGGGAATGAAGCGGAAAAAAAGAAATGCCGTCGCCATGGAGTACTTGGATATGGTAGGTTTGGCAGACTGGGCGGAACACATGCCTAATGAACTGTCGGGAGGACAAAAACAACGTGTCGCCATTGCCCGGGCACTGATAGCAAAACCACAGATCATTTTGGCGGATGAGCCCACCGGTGCATTAGATAGCGTGACTACCGTAGAGGTAATGGAGTTGTTACGGAAAGTAAACGAAGAAGGCATGACCATGATAATCGTTACCCATGAAGAATCCGTCGCATCGGTTACAGACCGGATCATCCGCCTGAAAGACGGCGTCATCGAAAGAATAGAAAAAGTTCCACACTATGTTTGATTTCGACAATCTGCGTGAGATATGGAGCACCATGAAGAAGAACAAGCTCCGTACTTTCCTTACCGGCTTTTCAGTTGCCTGGGGAATCTTTATGCTGATTGTTCTACTGGCTGCCGGGAACGGATTGAGCAACGGCATCCAGTACAACTTCCGCTACATGGCAGCCAACAGGGTAAACAGTTGGTCGCGCTACACCACACTTCCATACAAAGGATTCCAACCCAATCGAAGGGTACAATTTACAGAAGACGATGTCTACGCGGTGAAAAACCTTCTTCCGGAGGTCGACAGGATAACCCCGGTCAATTTCCGCAGCGATACGATCAGCTTCGATAAGGAATATATGACGATCGACCTCCAAGCCGTCCATCCGGACTACTCCTCAATCGTATATGTGCCCGTACTGGCGGGAAAAGGACGTTTCATCAATGAAATGGATTTGAAAGACCGTAGAAAGGTGATCGTCATAAGCCCGCGGATGGAAGAAGTATTGTTCCGCGACTCTGTCGAGGCGGTAGGTAGCTTTGTGAAGTTAGGAAGCCTGATGTTCCGGGTGATCGGAGTTTATCAGGAAGACAACCAGAGCATGAACTCGCCGGCATATATTCCTTTCAGTACGGGGCAGACACTATATGATGGCGGATACAGAGTCCACCGTATCCAGTTCACGATAAATGGTATCTCTTCGGAAGAAGACATGGAAGCATTTGAAGACCGCTACCGGGCTGTCATTGCCCGCCGCCATTATTTCGACCCCGGCGATAAAAATGCAATGGGCATGTGGAGTACAGCTACCGAAATACGCATGTTCGAGGGGATGACCAATGGAATTGCCCTTTTCGTCTGGATCATCGGGATCGGGACTTTTATGGCAGGCATTGTAGGCGTAAGCAATATCATGTTGATCACCGTGCGTGAACGGACACGGGAGTTTGGTATCCGCAAAGCGATAGGAGCCAAGCCATTGTCCATATTGCGGCTCATCATTGTCGAATCGGTTTTAGTCACCGCCGTCTTCGGCTACGTCGGAATGGTAGCCGGGATCGGACTGACGGAAGTGATCAACTATGTTATGGAGATGATGGGTGCAGGAAATCCCGGCGGAAGCAATCCCGGTGAAGACCTGACGGTATTCCGCAATCCGACGGTTAGTCTGGGAATATCACTAATCGCTACCGGTGTATTGGTCATTGCCGGAGTACTGGCAGGATATTTCCCGGCACGCAAGGCCGTCAAGATATCAGCGATTGAAGCAATAAGAACAGAATAACAGAGCAGAAATATGTTTGATTTAGACAGATGGGTCGAAATATGGGTTACCATCACCCGCAATAAAACACGTAGTTTGCTTACCTGCTTCGGCGTGTTCTGGGGAATACTCATGCTCGTTATCCTGCTCGGCTCAGGTAACGGCATGAAAAACGGCATGTTCTCCAATATCGAAGGATTCGCTACCAACTCCGTCTTCTTTTACACCGACCGCACAAGCGAAGCCTATAAAGGTTTCAATAAAGGACGCTGGTGGGAAATGCGTAACCGCGACCTGGAGAGTATCATACGGAATGTACAGGGTATAGAAGACATATCACCCATTATCTGGGGAAGCAGCGGAGAAAAGAACATCGTTTACGGGCAGATGACGGGAACATACAACGTCAAAGGCGTATACCCGAGCTATTTCAACATCGAAACACAGGAACTGCATAACGGACGCCTGTTAAACGATATAGATTTGAAGGAAAGGCGCAAAGTATGCCTTATCGGCACAAAGGTAAAAGAAGTACTCTTCAGGAATGAAGACCCCACCGGGAAATATATCCGCGTCAATGGCCTGTATTACCAGGTAGTCGGCGTGATCAAAGGACGCGCCTCCGGTGTCAACCTGGGCGGACGTTCGGAAGAGAGCGTCATGCTCCCTTTCTCAACTATGCAGCAGACGCTCAACCAGGGCGATATCCTGCACTTCCTCTGCGTCAGCGCCAAACCGGGCTATCCCATCCAGTCAGTGATGGACGATGTTGAAACCATCCTCAAAGCGCAGAACGAAATTGCCCCCAACGATCCGCAAGCCGTCGGGAAGATCAACCTCGCGGCGCAGTTCGGCACGTTCGATATGCTTTTCAGCGGCATCGATATCCTCGTATGGCTCGTTGGAATGGGAACTTTACTGGCAGGTATCATCGGCGTAAGCAATATAATGATGGTGACCGTAAAAGAACGCACCAAAGAGATCGGCGTACGCCGCGCGCTCGGAGCGAAACCGTTCAATATCATTTCGCAGGTGATGAGTGAAAGCCTCGTATTGACTGCCCTGGCGGGATTACTCGGATTAAGTTTGGGGGTGTTTCTCCTCGATGTGGTGGATAGGGTTTTATCCGCGCAACCACCGGGCGACGGAACCTTCTTCGAACACCCCGAAGTAAGCATACAAACAGCCATAGCCGCCACGGTCGTTTTACTGTTCAGTGGTTTGATAGCCGGACTGATCCCCGCCTGGCGAGCCATGCAAATCAAAGCAATCGACGCAATCCGTGAAGAATAATATAATAACAATAATAAAGTCATGAAGAAACGCATTTGGAAAAAGATCTTACGCATCATTCTTTTGGTGATCGTAGGAGGCGCTGTGATCGGAACATTCTATTTTTTATGGAAGAAAGCACAACCCGTAGTCACAGTTTACGAGATCGTTACGCCTGAGACAGGTACGGTAGAAACAAAGACCGTAGCAACCGGGAATGTCGAACCACGGTACGAAGTACTCATCAAACCACAGATATCTGGTATTATTTCAGAACTTCTGAAGGAAGCCGGACAGATGGTGAAAGAAGGAGAGATCATCGCCCGTATCAAAGTCATACCGGAGATGGTGCAATTGAACAGCGCCGAATCACGTGTCAACGTGGCGCAGATCACATTGAAACAGGTAGAAGAAACATACAAGCGGGATGAAGCCCTTTACCAGCAAGGCGTCATAGCCCGTGAAGACTTCGACATATCGCAGGCAAATTACCTCAAAGCGAAAGAAGAGAGGGACAACGCGCAGAGCGCACTGGAGATCATCCGCGACGGGATAGCCAAAAACTCGAAGGTAGCCAGTACCACACAGATACGCAGCACCATTACAGGTATGATACTCGACGTACCCGTTAAAGTCGGCAACTCCGTGATACAGTCGAACAACTTCAACGACGGAACCACCATTGCTTCGGTTGCCAATATGAATGACATGATCTTCCGGGGGAATGTAGACGAAACCGAGATAGGCCGTATCAGCGAAGGAATGCCCATCAAACTCACCGTAGGAGCGATGGAAGGGCGCGTATTCGACGCCAGCCTCGAATATGTATCTCCCAAAGGCGTTGAAAAGAACGGCGCTATCCAGTTCGAAATAAAAGCAGCAGTGACAATTCCCGAAGACGCCTTTATCCGGGCAGGCTACAGCGCCAACGCTGAAATCGTACTTAAACGCGCCGAAGATGTACTTACCATCCCCGAAAGTACGGTAGAGTTCCAGGGCGACTCCGTTTTCGTACAGCTCCTCAAACAAGAGAAACCCGAGCAACTCTTTGAAAGGCACGCCGTTAAAGTAGGATTATCAGACGGAATAAAGGTCGAGATAGTAGAAGGACTCACAGCAAACGACAAGATACGCGGCGCCGCCATCGATACCAAAAAGAAGTAATAACGTAGCAAACCGGAGTATATGAAGAAAATAATACTATACCTTGCAGCCCTTTTGCCGTGCCTGGGAGTACAGGCGCAGGAAAGCCAGGCAAGGCGTTGGACGTTGGAAGAATGCATCCAGTACGCCATCGAAAACAATATCGAGCTAAAGCAAAGGGAGCAAACCCAGCAACTGCGTGAAATAGACATGAACACCAGCAAAAACAGTTGGCTGCCCAACCTCAATGCTTCCGTAGGGCAAGACTTCAGTTTCGGGCGCGCCCAGCTAAGCGACGGTACATTGAACAGCCGTAACGGATCGACAACTTCTTTTGGCGCGCAGGTGAGCATGCCTGTTTTCGACGGATTCAGGATACCCAATGATATAGCCGCACGCAAGCTCGACCTCAAAGCGGCCACCGCGTCACTTGAGAAAGCCAAAGAAGACCTCTCTATCAACGTAACATCATACTTCATACAAGTTCTTTACAACAAGGAGATACTAAAGATAGCCGAACTACAGGTAGAACTGACCGGCGAACAGGTTTCGCGTACACAGGCTCTGGTCGACGCAGGCAAAGTACCCCTTTCCCAACTCTATGACATCAAAGCCCAACTGGCGAAAGACGAAGTTACCATGATAGAAGCCAAAAACAACGTCGACCTGGCAATGCTCGACCTCATGCAAAGCCTCGAACTCGAAAGGGCAGGAGGGAGCTTCGACATCCGGCAACCGCAGATAGACGACGCAGTGGAAAAATATATGGGAAGTATTATGCCTCCGCAAAATATCTATAATAATGCCGTAGAGGTAAAGCCCCAGATCAAAGAACAGGAATACCTCCTCGAGAGCCAGAAGAAAATGCTGAAAGTAGCACAGGCAGATTATTTTCCGCAATTATCCCTCAATGCCAGCTACGGAACAGGATACTACTATTATTATACCGGATTGCGGGAAGGAGAAATAAACCGCCCTTTCGGCAAACAATTTAATGACAATTCAAGGCAGTTGATAGGTTTTAGCCTCAGCATACCCATCTTCAACCGTTTCAGGATACGCAACAATGTCCGGGCGTCGCGCGTGAATATCATCAACCGTGAACTATTGATGGAAAGCACCAAAAAGACATTGTACAAAGAAATACAACAAGCCTACTACAACGCGACGGCCTCGCAGGAAAAATACATAGCCTCCGACAGGTCGGTCGAAGCAAGCCGCGAAGCCTTCTCGTATGCCGAAGAACGCTACGCCGCCGGAAAAAGCAATGTATTCGAATACAACGAATCGAAGACGAAGTATGCACAAAGCCTTTCCGAACAGGCACAATCCAAATACAACTTTATCCTGCGAGCAAAGATACTCGACTTCTACAACGGCATACCCATCACCCTTTGAACATACAATTTACCGCGATTCAGTTAATAATATAAGTAAACAGGGTGTGTCAAAAGTCGAAGATAACAATGAAATAAGGATTTAAACACGGAGACACAGAGACACAGAGACTTTATTTACAATAGATTAAAAAAATCTCCGTATCTCTGTGACTCTGTGTTTATCTTAATTTCCAGCTATTTGACACACACACTTTTTTATATTCAAAGATCTATAACAACCTGATTCAGGAACAGATTTCGCAGATTTTACGGAAATCCATATCCCACCACCATTTAATATATCAAAATGATTTTCCGGCAGCTCGCAAAGCGATCTCTAAGGTATTTATAAACTTTGCGGCTACTTGCCAGACGACTTTTGAGGTGTTCACAGACCTTGCGGCAGCTTGCCAGACGACTTTTGAGGTGTTCACAAACCTTGCGGCAGCTTGCCAGACGACTTTTGAGGGGTTCATAGAACTCGCGGCAACCTGCGGGAAGACCTTTGAGGGGTTCAAAAACCTTGCGGCAACTTGCGTGGCGACCTCTGAAGGGTTCATGAAAATTATTCGAAAGAAAATGCAGGAATATGGCACGAATGTAAAATATATTTTGTATATTACGGAGTTCTTTACAACTATTTTTCAAGTATAAACCTGGGTACTAAATTTACATTACTATGGAACTCTACTCAATCAAAGATTGCCGTGCTTTACTGTCGAAAGTACGCAATGCAGAACATTTCGATTTCCACTGGGAAGCGATCCTGTTCCTGACCGAAGCGGTCAAACCTTTCACTGCCCTTACGGCAGTATGGAATACGTACAACGAGTTATTCAAACAGGAAGATATCCTCTTTAAACAGTCGAGTGCTTATCCGGAGACGGTAGCGCTTCGGGAATTGGATAGCACCCGCGACCGGGTATTCCTGTCGATCAAGCAAAAAATCGTTGCGACGCTATACAGCGATGGCGCTATTTTCAGAAATGCGGCGCAACAGCTCGACCATGTGATCCGTATTTATAAAGATGCCAACAGGAAGCCATACACTGAAAAGTCGGCGCTGATGCTTAATATGATACAAGACCTGCGGCTGCCCGAATATAAAGACTCGGTCGAAACGGTCAACATAAAGATGGATATCGACGCGCTGGACATGTACAATAACGACTTTATCAAGGAGTACACTGCGCGCTCGGTAAAAAAAGAGGAAAAAGAGCTGCTCGGGAAGCTGCAATATATCCGTCAGGAAGTGAACGATGCCTTTACCGACCTTACCTTTACCATCAACACGCTATACAGCGCCAATGAACTGACGGATAAAGACGCCGACATACATAACGGCCTGTACGCGATCATCAAAACGCTGAACGGGTATATTAAAGAGCTGGAGAATGTCTATAACCGGCGGAACCCGAAAAAGAAACCGGACCCGAAACCCGGCCCGGAGCCACCGCCCGTACCGGAGCCTCCTCATTTCAAGATCCGCGAGCAGAATACGATCGACCGCACGCACATGCATTACCTGGCGGCCGATCCGGTGATATTCGCGGCAACGCTCTATCCCAACGCCATCGGTGGCGAAGTGCAATACCGCCTGGAAGGTAGCTGGGACGCTAACCTGCGGATACTCCCAATCGAATCCTTCGCCATGGATAACGAATCAAACCCCATAGGCATCATCGTCAACAACGGGCAGACGGGACTATATTTCCCCATTCCTTTCATGAGCTGGTTTGCCGGAGAAATGCACATCGTCAAAAACGGAACCGTACTGGCTATCCTCGACAACGCACTGGCTCCACACATGACTACCTGAAAGCCTGTGGCTTTCAGGTAGTCATGTGAATTGAAAATT
>DAMCDT010000026.1:0-19435 GCA_032058265.1 Tannerellaceae bacterium | reverse complement strand
GATCTGTCCGATAACAATGGGTACTCCCAGATAAATCAGGGCTTTATAATGTTGTTTATATGTTTGAAAAGGCTTATTCATTTACTAATGTATCTATAATTTGATAATAGAGTACAAAAGTAAAAGATACATCGATAAAAAAGGCATTAATCTGTTTTAGAAACAGACCGTAATTCATTTGAGTCCGTTTTTTTATCTAACAGACTCATAATAAATCCCCCGGTTAAAGTACCAAATACGCAATTAACCCAACATTCCGAAGATAAGTAATATGTTCCCCAGAGATGTCCATAATGATACCAATAAAAGTATCCTGCTATTAACCCGACTATCATCCCCAATAAAACCTTATAATTGGTATGAATAAAAAGCTTTATTTTTTCCATATCATATTACTATAATGCTTGTTGCTGAAGATATCGATCCCTGGCTTCGAGATCAGATCCCCCTAACAAACCTTCTTTATTTTTTGAATTTTCTTTTTTCTTTTTTACTGATAAAAATTGATCACGTATAGCTCGTGCAAACATGGTGTTGATCTTATGTCCCGGACAAGTAGCAATCACTTTTCCTTTCACAAATCCGCCGGCTAATGCAAGGTCTCCGATCACATCAAGTAATTTATGGCGGGCCGGTTCATTGGGGAATAATAACGACCGGTTCGTAATATAGCCTAAATGATCCGCATTCTTATGCTCCACACCCATTGTATCGGCAAGACGGTCATATTCCGGTTGTGGTATATGTGTATCATATATTACGATCGCATTGTCGAGGTCACCTCCTTTAATAAGATTATTCTGGAACAGGAACATGATTTCTTTCACAAATACGAACGTTCTGGCTGAAGCAATTTCATTTGGGAAGTCTTTGATATCAGTGAGGCTTGCATATTGCTGAGCCAGTATTTTAGAATCGAAAGAAATATTAACCTGTATGCTGAATGTATCACTGGGCAGAAGTAGTAATGACGAACCACTCACTTCGTCAATTACGCGTATTCGCTTATGCCTAAACTGGATAAATTCGCGTTCTGCTTTCTGTGACTTAATGCCTGCTTCCTTTATTTTATCTATATAGATGATCGAACTGCCATCCAAAATAGGAAATTCTGGCGCATTTACTTCAATTAAACAATTATCAATACCACTTGCATATAAGGCTGCAAGAGCGTGTTCAACCGTACTGACTTTTGCTCCATTTGCTTCAAGTATTGTACCTCTTTGTGTTTGAACAACATTTTCTGCTAAAGCATTTATGACTGGATGACCAGGTATATCTATTCTTTTAATTTTATATCCATGATTTTCAGGAGCCGGATTAAAAGTGATCCGGATATTTAACCCAGTATGTAAGCCTTTACCTTCTAGGGAAAAGCTTTTCTTTAATGTTTTTTGTTTAATCATGACTCTTTAATTAGTTTGTTATTTTTATTTGATTTTCGTATCCGGTCGAGTACCATTTGTAGATTGGAAACGGAAGTAACGCCTATTACACGTTTTATTTCTTCACCATCCTTACAAAAAATTACACTGGGAACACCTGCTATTTTATATTTATCATGTATTTCTGCCGACATAGTATTTACATCTATTTTATAGAATCCGATAGGATTAAACTGATTATCTCTCAAACGGATCAAATTATTCTCCATTTTTGTACATCTACCATCCTCCTTATCATAAAATAATATGCACGATATTCCCGATAATTGGTTGTTGGTTAAATGAACATGATGGAATTCTTCCAGATAATCTGTTTCAATTCTTTTCGGATCTTCTTTATGATCAATCATCGCCCCTATACTTATCCCTGTTAGTATAAGCAGGGATACCAGTACAAAATGTTTTGGTTTAATTTTATACATGTTCATCATCTTACTTTACTTTGGATAACATTCAACAATCTTTTTTGTTCTGTAACAGTTGCTCCTCCTCCACCCCCCCAACAATTAAATACTTCATCTTTGTTAGTTTTATATATAAATAGTTATCAATGGAAATTATTCTATCAAACAGATAAAATAATTTCTGTTATCCTTGTGACTAACAAATATATGAACTGTTTCCGGTAAAAATATTTTCCAATAGAAAATGCTAATTAGCGGATAGATTAAGACGATGAAGATCATTTCCTGACACTACCTGAAATACACTTAAATTAAATTCAGGGATGATTGCTAATACATGATCGAATACATCCGATTGAATATTTTCATAAGCAATCCATTGGGTGGTGGAAGTGAAGAAATACAATTCAAGAGGAATCCCTTTCTCTGTCGGTTGCAATTGACGGATCATGCAAGTCATTTTGTTGCTAATGTTAGGATGATGCCTTAAATAACTTTCCAGATAAGCCCGGAAAACACCTAAATTAGTCTGTCTGCGTCCGTTCACCAAAACAGATGAATCAATATGATGCGTTTCATTATACTCTGCCAGTTCTTTTTCCTTTTGGTCAATATAGTCTTTTAGAATTGATATTTTCCGAAACTTTTCAAGCATATTATCCGTACAAAACATGACACTGTTCATATCGATGAAAACCGAACGCTTTACGCGCCGTCCACCGGATTCAGACATTCCACGCCAATTCTGGAAAGAGTCATTCACTAAAGCAAAGGGAGGTATTGTTGTGATAGTCTTATCAAAATTCCGCACTTTTACGGTGTTTAGTGTAACTTCTATTACATCTCCGTCAGCACCGTATTTCGGCATTGTGATCCAGTCGCCCGGTCGAAGCATATCATTCGCCGAAAGTTGAATTCCTGCTACGAAACCCATGATAGTATCTTTGAATACCAACGTTAAAATTGCGGCGGATGCTCCCAATCCGGCGAATAATTTCACCGGAGATTCATTGATCAGAATACTAATGATTAGAATTACTCCAACGAAAATGACTATGATTTGTAATATTTGAATGAGGCCCTTTAGAGATTTGTTTTTCAGGTTGGCCTTCCGCTGTGATAATACAAGAAACAGATTCAATAAGGCATTAATGAAATACAGGATAACGGCGATCATGTAAATCATACATAATCGTTTAAGAAAATCCAGTATTCCAGCATTCTCAGGCTGAGAAAAAGCTAACGGAAGCGTGGCGTAAATAATAATCGCAGGAACAATGTTTATGAGTTTATTAATTATTTTTTTCTCAACGATTAAGTCATCCCATGTATTCTTTGTACGGGCAGCCATATTTTTGAATAACCCCAACACTAAGTATCGAACGGCATAATTGATAATCATGGCCAGTGCTATAATAATGAGAAGAACGATAAAATTATCCAGTTTGTCTGCAGTTTCTTCCATAAATCCTAAACTCGTTAAGAGTTTGTTAATCCATTCCTGAATTATATTCATGATATATTAGTTTGTTAGTTTAATGACAAATCTATAAAAAATTAAGCGGACTTATAAAGTTATTGTCGAAATGAGTGAAAATTTATCTTTCCAGACCAGAATAAATAAATATCTTTGTGCTTTCAAATTTCGGTCTTACTTCATGAAATATTTGTTGATTGTGGCATTATTTTCTTACAATACAAACGTGTTATCGGCGCAATTGTCCGAATCCCTCCAGGTTAAAGAGTTTAAATTAAGTAATGGATTGACGGTCTGGTTAAACGAAGATCATAGTCAACCGAAGGTTTTTGGTGCCGTTGTAGTGAAAGCAGGCGCTAAAGACACGCCCAATACAGGGATTGCCCATTACTTTGAGCACATGATGTTCAAAGGAACAGACAAGATAGGCACAATTGATTATGCGTCCGAAAAGGTTATACTAGACTCCATCGCCGCCCGTTATGATGAGTTAGCATTGACAACCGATAATAAGGAACGCCAGCGCATCCAAAAGGAAATCAACGACCTGAGCGTGAAGGCAGCCGATTACGTAATCCCCAACGAGTTCAACAGGCTAATATCCCGGTACGGCGGAACACGGTTAAACGCCGGGACATCATACGACTATACCGTTTACATGAACACATTCTCTCCGCAATATATTGCGCAATGGGCGGAGTTAAACAGTGAGCGGCTGATCAATCCGGTTTTCCGTATGTTCCAGAGCGAACTGGAGACGGTATATGAAGAGAAAAACATGTATCGCGATGCCATGGGGCGTGACGCCATGGAGAAGTTCATGGAACGTTTCTTCCAACCGCACCCGTATGCCTATTCGATCCTTGGTGACACGGAACACCTGAAGAACCCGCGACTCACAGAGATGATGAAATTCTTTGACGAATATTACGTAGCTTCAAACATGGGATTGATTCTAAGCGGAGACTTCGATACGGAAACAACGCTACCCATCCTCGAGAACGCATTCTCGCGTATCCGTAAAGGTGAAGCACCGATAAATGATACAATAGAAATCCCTCCCTTCGAAGGCGAAGAGAAGTTTACCGTACGATTCCCTATCCCATTGGTTAAGGTCGCGGGATTCGCATTCAGGGGAGTTCCGGCGAATCATCCGGACCAGATCGCCTTGAATATTGTTATTGGGCTCCTTAACAACTCAAACGGTACGGGCTATCTTGATAAACTAATGGTTAACCGGAAACTGATGGCGGCCATGACGATTAACGAAAGCTTCAACGACGCCGGAGTTTTGGGAGTGATTGCCATTCCAAAACTTATGTTCCAGACTTTATCAGGCGCAAAGGAATTGGTTTGGAATGAA
Organism: Tannerellaceae bacterium; assembly: GCA_032058265.1. Lineage (GTDB taxonomy): Bacteria > Bacteroidota > Bacteroidia > Bacteroidales > Tannerellaceae > DFXE01. The sequence continues at coordinate 14,746 of DAMCDT010000026.1, read as the reverse complement.
GTGGAGCGGATCAAACAAGGCGACTTCAGCGATGAAATGTTTAGCAGCCTGAAATTGGAACAGAAAAGGAAATACGTTTCCCGCCTCGAAGAAATAAACTCCCGCTCAGAGGTGATGATAACCCTCTTCACCCAGGGGAAATCGTGGGAAAGCTACCTGCAGGAAGCCGAACACATAGACGCGCTGACTAAAGAAGACATCGTCAGGGTGGCAAACCAATATTTCACGGACAACTATCTATATGTGACAAAGAAAACAGGAAAGTATCCGAAGGACAATCTGCCGAAGCCCAACTTCCAGCCGATCATCCCCAGGAATACCGAAGCTTCTTCCGCATACTCCGCACAGTTAGAGAAACTGCCGGTTAAGAAAGTATCCCCCCGTTTCCTCGATTTCGAGAAGGACGTGCGGATACTCCCGCTATCCGCTCAGGCGAAACTGTATGTCTCCGGGAATCCGGTAAACGATATCTTCACGCTGGATATCTCATACGGCGTTGGGCGGATTGAAAAGCCCGTTCTGACACAACTGGGGACCTATCTTCCGCTACTGGGGACAGACGAATTATCCTTTGAAGACTTCCGCGGAAAGCTCCAGACGTTGGGAAGCACGCTATCCTTCGATGTCGACGATAATAGCTTTGTAGTTAAGATCAGCGGCTTTGACGCGAACTTCAATGAAACGATCGCGCTTGTCATGTCTTTCATGCGCAATGCGAAAGCAGAAGACAAGAAGATGAAGCAGTTGATCGACGAAGAGAAACTCATCAAGAAAGCCTTCTATAAATCTACCGACAATGTCGCGCACGCTCTTTTGGAGAAGATCAAATACGGAGACAAATCTTTTTACCTGAATAAAGTCTCGTTAGCTGAGATTAAAAAGATGAAAGGAGAAGACTTGATCGGCGTGTTCCGTGAAATACAAAAGGTTTCCTGCGATTTGTATTACTGCGGAACCTTACCTGCTGAGGAAGTTGCCGGACACGTAAAAGAACAGATCGACTTCGATCAGGTAACTATCCCGTCCAATGCACCGGTCTACCGCAAGTCACTGGAGTATAGCGAACCGACTATTTATTTCTGCGACATGCCCGACGCTTCCCAGAGCATCGTCTATGCGTATGTCCAGGGCAATCCGTTACCGGACGAGTCATCACGGAATGTCGCCAGGCTGTTTTCGGGTTACTTCGGGGGAGATATGTCGTCCCTGATGTTCCAGGAGATACGCGAGTTCAGGTCGTTTGCCTACCGTACGAACGGCAACTACCTGCTGCTGCCGCTCTGCCATAACGATAAGCCGGGAGAATTCACGGCGATGCTCTCGACACAGAACGATAAGACGATCGACGCGCTCACGATATTAGACCAACTGATCAACGAGATGCCCGTGAAAGCCGACCGTCTACCCGCTGTCAAGCAGTCGCTGATCAATCAGGCCGGCAACAATTACCCGACCTTCCGGAAGATACCGGGCAAGATCGCTTCCCTGCTGAACGAGGGATACACCAGCGATCCCAATGAAACATTGCTCGATAACCTCACCCGGCTGAGCATGAATGACATCACCCGGTTCTACGAAGAGAATATACACAGCCGTCCGGTCATCTATATGATCGTCGGCAATCCCAAGAAGATCGATATGAACAAACTGGCAGAGTTCGGCAAGATCATCAGGGTTAAGAAAGACGATCTATACAACTAATTCCCTTGCCGGTGTATAGCAAAGAGGAATTAAAACGACTCAAGCACGAATTCTGGGAAAGCTTTGCTGCCTACTGTGAAGTACAACCGTATCTACGGGGAAGAAAGAAAATGTGGGTGCTTTACGATACGAAGATTAAAGGAGTCGAACTCAAATTCGACGCCAACCGCACCGGCGCCTATGCGATCCTGGAAGTGAACCACCGTCGCGAAGAGGAGCGGCTGGAAATGTTCGAGAAACTATCCTGGTACAAGGATACCCTGGAAAATGACTTCCCTGAGGGCCTTGTCTGGGACATCTGCTTTATTCGTGAGACCGGGAACGAAGTTTCACGGATATACACGGCCAGAGAGGGGCTTGATATGCACCGCAGACAGGATTGGGGAGATTTCTTCCGGTTCATGGCAAGCCGGATGTATCTGCTGGAACGGAATTTAATGTCAATCGCTGAATACCTGAGAGAATAACTTATATACCATGAGACCACGAATCACCCTGATAACCTCACTGCTGGTTATCTGTTTCTTCACTTGCTGCGACACGCAGCCCGTAGACGAACGGCTTATAGAGCCGGGCGTATCCCTGGCACTTGCGGAGTTCCGCAAAAGTAATTATGAAAGGACAAGCTACGACCTGTACTTTTCCATCCCCGACTCCAAAGCCGAGCTCCTGACGGGCGAGGTTGAAATCTCGCTGCTGCTGCGAAAGAGGCAACCCGTCATCATCGACTTCCGGGCGGAAGAAAGCCAGGTCTTGTACGTCAAAGTGAACAAAAGACGGGCAAACTACGAGATACGGAACGAGCATATCATTCTGCCTTCCACCGAAGTGCCCACGGGAGAGAGCACCATACAAATAGGCTTCACGCCCGACGACCAGTCGTTAAACCGCCGCGACGAGTTCCTCTACACCCTGCTTGTGCCCGACCGCGCGCGGACGCTATTCCCCTGCTTCGACCAGCCCGACATGAAATCGCAGTTCACGCTGACACTGGAAGTGCCGCACACCTGGCAGGCGGTTGCCAACGGCAGGATATTAGATACCGACTCCCTCACCGAAGAGGGACGCAAAACCATCCGGTTCGACGAGACAGAACCCCTGAGCACTTACCTCTTCTCCTTTGTGGCAGGACAGTTGGAAAGCCTGCCCTTTGAACGTGACGGCAGGAAGATCAGCCTCTACCACCGTGAGACCGACCCCGATAAAGTAGCGCAATGCCCCGAGATCGCGCGCCAGGTGTTCGACGCGCTGGACTGGCTCGAAGAATATACAGGTGTCCTTTATCCGTTTCAGAAGTACGACCTTATCATATTGCCCGGCTTCCAGTACGGCGGAATGGAGCACACAGGAGCGACGCTCTACAACGACCGCCGGATGTTCCTCAACAAGCAGCCGACGCTCAACGAAGAACTGGGACGAAGTTCACTCATCGCGCACGAGACAGCCCATTTATGGTTCGGTGACTACGTCACGATGAAGTGGTTTGACGATGTTTGGACCAAAGAAGTCTTTGCCAATTACTTCGCCTCGCGTATTACGGAGCAGCTTTACCCCGCCGTCAATCACCGGCTCAGTTTTATGCTCGACTATGTCCCACCCTCATATAGCGAAGACCGTACCGCGGGAAGCAACCCCATCAAACAGCCTCTCGACAACCTCAACAACGCCGGACTCGTGTACGGGAATATCATCTACGATAAATCCCCCGTCGTACTTGAAATGCTTATCCGCCGGATAGGAGAGGAGGCGTTCCAACGCGGGATACGTGAGTATCTGGATACCTACGCTTACGGGAACGCGACCTGGGAAGACCTGATCCGTATCCTCGACCAATATACCGGTGAAGACCTCCAGCAATGGAGCCATATCTGGGTAAACGAAAAAGGAATGCCTACCATCCGCACGACGGTAGAAGACGACTCCGTCGTCTTCGTCCAGTCCGATCCGTGGGAGCGGGGGATCACCTGGCCGCAAGACATACAGTTCGTCCGGACGCCTGAAACCGTCATACCTAACGCCAACGGAGCCTCTTACGGCTTCTTTCAGCTGAACGAAGGCGATGCGGCCCACTGGGTAGCCTGTCTCGACACCTGCACAGACGAAGTGCTCCGCGGGTCGTTGCTGATCATGCTCTACGAGAACATGCTCAACCGGACGATCGATCCGCAGTGGTATCTCGGCAAAATGCTGAAGTACGTGGCGAAAGAAACGAACCCCCTCCTGTTCTCCCTGGCGCTTGGACACATCGACGGATGCATCCGCCTGTACCCGGCCTACATCCCGGCGGCCGAACAAACGCTGTGGAACATCTCCAGGGGAACGGTTCCGCAGTTCGGCCTGCAAGCTTTCCGCCTCTACACCATGGCCGCGCGCTCTCCCGGAGCCGTCAGGCAGTTGTACAACGTCTGGAAACAACAACGCCCCCCCGGCGACATCATGCTGAGCGAAGCCGATTATATCCGGTTGTCTTACACGCTGGCCATACACCTGCCGGAACAGGCGGATGAGATCACCGTCACGCAACTGGCACGCATCGACAATCCCGACCGCCGGAAAGAATACGCCTTCGTATCGCCCTCCGTGTCGCCCCGCAAGGCAGAGCGTGACAGCGTATTCCAGTCGCTGCTGCAGGCAGACAACCGGCGCATCGAGCCGTGGGCGGCAGCCGCGCTGTCCAACCTCAACCACCCGCTGCGGCAAGAGGAGGCTGTGCGTTACATTCGTCCTGCCCTCGACATTTTGAAAGAAGTACAACGTACAGGCGACATCTTTTTCCCCACCGCCTGGTTGCGAGCCCTCCTTTCCGGCCATACCTCGGATGATGCGCGCGAGAAGGTCGACGACTTCTTAGAGGTGAACCCCCGGTATCCGGTGATGCTCAGTAACAAGATAAGACAGCAAGCCGACTTCCTGTACAGGGTCACCGTTAAGCGGGAAAGGCCCCAGATAGACACCTGGTACGATCCCGGCACGTTGCGGCGGTAGCCCCGTCGGAAAAAAAAGTGTCAGAAATATTTGCCGGATGAATAATTATTGTAACTTTGCCGCGCGATTAAGTGAATAAATGAAATCAAATGCCCTACATACCAACCATCATTACAACGGACAATAGTTCGGTGAGCTGGTGAATCATGTAGGTTATACAATAGAAACAGAAGGAAGGCTTGCCGTTAACACGGTGAGCCTTTTTGTTGAAAAGAAACATCCATCATTAAACAACAAACAATGTTACGAATCGCTGTACAATCCAAAGGGCGTCTTTACGACGAAACCATGTTGCTGCTGGAAGAAGCAGGTATTAAACTCAACCGCGGCAAACGCATCCTGTTGCTCTCCGCAAAAGGATTCCCGGTAGAAGTGCTCTTCCTGCGCGACGACGATATCCCCCAGTCGGTCGCCAACGGCGTGGCCGATATCGGTATCGTCGGAGAGAACGAATACGTTGAGAAAGGCGCCGGGGCCCGCCTGGTAAAAAGGCTTGGGTTCAGTAAGTGCCGGCTGTCGCTGGCGATCCCCAAAGACGAAGAATACAACGGCATCAAGTGGTTTGAAGGAAAAACCATTGCTACCTCATACCCCGAAATACTGATCAACTATCTCGGGAAGTATCATGTAAAGGCCGACCTCCACGTGATAAGCGGTTCTGTCGAGATTGCCCCCGGCATCGGGCTGGCCGACGCCATCTGCGACCTTGTCAGCTCAGGCAGCACGCTGGTGAGCAACCGCCTGAAAGAAGTCGAGGTAGTAATGCGGAGCGAAGCCCTGCTTATAGCCAACAACGAGCTGTCCGTCGAGAAGCAGGAGATACTAGACGAACTGCTGTTCCGCTTCGAAGCCATCCAGGCCGCCGAAGGCAAGAAATACGTGCTGCTCAACGCACCCAAAGACAACCTGCAGGAGATCATCGAGATCCTGCCCGGCGTGAAAAGCCCCACTATCACACCACTGGCCGACGACGGCTGGGTATCGGTGCAATCCGTTATTACAGAGAAACACTTCTGGGAGATCATCGGACGCCTGAAAGCCATGGGCGCGCAAGGCATCCTGATCATCCCCATCGAAAAAATGATCGTATGATACAAGTAACAGAATACATTCAGTTAAAGCGTATGACGCCGGAGGACGCACCCGATATCTTCCGCGCCATCGACGAAAACCGCGACTCGCTGCGCACCTGGCTGCCGTTTGTCGACGGAACCAGGGCGATAGACGACACCATCGCGTTCATAGAGAGTACCAGGCAGACAGCGGAGCAGACATTCATTATACGCTATCAGGGTGATTATGCAGGGCTGATCGCGTTAAAATGGATAGACCAGGCAAACAAAAAGACGGAGATAGGCTACTGGCTGATTCCCGCACTGGAAGGGAAAGGCATTATGACGCGCTGCTGTGCCAGCCTGATACTATATGCCTTCTCCGGACTGGGACTGAACCGCATCCTTATACAAGTAGGCGTCGGTAACAAGCGCAGCCGGAGGATACCGGAGCGGCTGGGCTTCCGCGAGGAAGGCGTCGAGCGCGACGGCGAGCTGCTCGTCTCCGGCTATACCGATATCGTCAGGTACGGATTACTTAAAAGAGAATACAATGAAGGTATATAAATACCCGCCGCGCGAAGAGTGGGCCGAACTGATGGAACGCCCGGCCCTCGATGTTTCAAACCTGTTCGATACCGTCCGCACCGTGCTCGGCGAAGTGAAGGAAGAAGGCGACGCGGCGGTCCGCCGCTACGGCGAGAAGTTCGACAAAGTAAGCGTCGCCTCCTTTGCCGTTACCGCCGGAGAGATGGAAGAAGCCGCGCGCGTCGTGCCCGCCGGCCTGAAGCAAGCCATCCGCACGGCGGCAGACAATATCGGCAAGTTTCACGCCGCCCAACAGTTCGCCGGCGCGAAGGTAGAAACCATGCCCGGCGTAACCTGCTGGCAAAAGGCCGTAGCCATTGAAAAAGTCGGGCTATACGTTCCCGGCGGCACCGCGCCGCTGTTCTCTACCGTGCTGATGCTCGCCGTCCCGGCCCGGATCGCCGGGTGTGAAGAGGTCATCCTCTGCTCGCCGCCTAATGCCGAGGGCAAGATACACCCCGCCATCCTTTACGCCGCGCAGGTGGCAGGCGTCGGCAAGGTATATAAGATCGGCGGGATACAAGCCATTGCCGCTATGGCGTATGGTACGCAAACCCTACCGAAAGTGTACAAGATATTCGGGCCCGGCAACCAGTACGTGACCGCTGCCAAGCAACTGGTGAGCCTCAGAGACGTCGCCATCGACATGCCCGCCGGGCCGTCGGAAGTAGAAGTCATCGCCGACGCCTCCGCTAATCCCGTCTTTATCGCCACCGACTTCCTCTCGCAGGCAGAGCACGGCGCCGACAGCCAGTCCATCCTCCTCACCACCGACGAGTCGATAGTGGTCGACGTCATGCAGGCCATCGACGAGCAACTCGCGGAGCTTCCCCGGCGTGAGATCACGGCAAAGGCCCTCGCTAACAGCCGCATCATTATTCTGAAAGATACAGAGGAAGTTGTCAGCTTCACCAACCAATACGCGCCGGAACACCTGATCATCCAGACGAAAGACTATGCTGCCATCGCCGGCCGCATCACCAACGCCGGGAGCATCTTCCTGGGCCCCTATACCCCCGAAAGCGCGGGCGACTATGCCTCGGGCACCAACCATACGCTGCCTACCAACGGCTACGCCAAAGCGTACAGCGGCGTCAACCTCGACAGCTTTATCCGGAAGATCACCTTCCAGGAGATCACACCGCAGGGCATTATGGAGCTGGGCGAAACCATCCGCGTGATGGCAGCCGCCGAACAGCTCGACGCTCACCGCAACGCAGTCACCGTACGATTAGAATCATTAACAAAGATATGAAACGAAGCAAAGGGCCTGGCTCAAAGGCAATGAAAAATGTACTGCTGAGTTCCATGGCTACCTATTAAATTATTTATCGCATGAAACACCTCAAAGACTTAGTCAGGCCGAACATCTGGAACCTCAAGCCCTACTCATCGGCAAGGGACGAGTTCCACGGCGAGGCATCCGTATTCCTCGATGCCAACGAGAGCCCCTACAACGAACCGTACAACCGCTATCCCGACCCCATGCAGTGGGCGTTGAAAGACCGCATTGCCGCGATCAAGGGCGTAGACCGTACATCTATCTTCCTCGGCAACGGCAGCGACGAGCCGATCGACCTGCTCATACGTGCCTTCTGCGAGCCGGGAACCGACACCATCCTCGCCATCGACCCGTCGTACGGGATGTACCAGGTGGCGGCCGACGTCAACAATGTAGCCTGCCGCAAGGTACGTCTCAACGAGAACTTCAACCTCGACGCTTCCGCGCTGCTGCATGCCGTAGAGGCCGGCACGAAGATCGTCTTCCTCTGCTCGCCCAACAACCCGACGGGCAATGTGCTGAGCCGCGACGAGCTGTACAAGGTACTGCTCGGCTTCCCCGGTATTGTCGTGATCGACGAGGCGTATATCGACTTCGCGTCGACGCCCTCTTTCAGCCGCGAGTTGAAAGACTTCCCCAACCTGGTGGTGCTGCAAACCCTCTCCAAAGCTTGGGGAGCCGCTGGTATCCGCCTCGGCATGGCGTTTGCTTCGCCTGAGATAATCGCCCTGCTCAACAAGATCAAGTACCCGTACAATATCAACCGCCTGACACAGGAGTTCGCGCTGGAAGTACTCGCGCGCGAGCAGGAGATCAAAGCCGGACTGTCGGAGATACTCAACGAACGCTCGCTGATGGAGACAGCCCTCGGCGAACTGCCGTTCGTGCGGCGGATATATCCCTCCGACGCCAACTTCCTGCTCGTGAAGATGGACGACCCCAACGCTACGTACGACTACCTCATCAGCAAGGGCGTGATCGTGCGCAACCGCCACACCGTCGCGCTCTGTGGAGGATGCCTCCGCATCACCATCGGCACGCCGCGGCAAAACAACCTATTGTTAGACACCCTTAACAACATGCCCCTATGAGTACGAAGAAACGCGCCCTCTTTATCGACCGCGACGGAACCATCGTAATGGAGCCGCCCCTCGACTACCAGGTAGACAGCCTGGCCAAGCTGGAGTTCTACCCGAAGGTGATACGCAGCCTTTACTTCCTCCGCAAAGAGCTGGGCATGGAGTTCGTCATGGTCAGCAATCAGGACGGGCTGGGCACTGCCTCCTTCCCCGAAGAAACCTTCTGGCCCGCCCACAACAAGATGCTCCGGACGCTGGAAGGCGAGGGCATTACCTTCGACGATATACTGATTGACCGCTCCATGCCCGAAGATAATTCGCCCAACCGCAAGCCGCGCACGGGAATGCTCGGTAAATACATGGACGGGAGCTACGACCTGGCGAACAGCTACGTGATAGGCGACCGCCTGACCGATATCGAGCTGGCGAAGAATCTCGGCGCGAAAGGCATCTGGCTGCAACCGCCCGGAGAAGCGGCGGAAATCCTGAGCGCCTATCCCGTCGAACTGTCGCCGGCGTTTATTTCGGACGACTGGGACGAGGTGACCGAATACCTGTTCGCAGGCGAAAGGCAAGCCACCGTACAGCGAGCCACAAAGGAGACGGACATCTTCGTTGGAGTGAACCTCGACGGAACAGGACAGACCACCATATCCACCGGCCTGGGCTTCTTCGACCATCTGCTCGAGCAGATCGGCAAGCACTCGGGCATCGACCTGACCATCCACGTGAAGGGCGACCTGGAGGTAGACGAGCACCACACCATAGAAGATACGGGGATTGCGCTCGGCGAAGCGCTCCTCGAAGCGCTCGGTAACAAGCGGGGTATCGAACGCTACGGCTTCACCCTGCCGATGGACGACTGCCTGTGCGGCGTGGCGCTCGACTTCGGAGGACGCCCCTGGCTCGTTTGGGATGCCGTTTTCCGGCGCGAGCGGATAGGAGATATGCCCACCGAGATGTTCCTCCACTTCTTCAAAAGCCTCAGCGACGCGGCCCGCATGAACCTCAACATCAAAGCCGAAGGCGACAATGAGCACCACAAGATCGAGGGCATCTTCAAAGCCTTCGCCCGCAGCCTCAAAATGGCTATCCGGCGCGATATCTACAAGTACGAACTGCCCAGCACAAAGGGAAAGATCTTCTGATGTCGCGGAATATATGAACTTGAGGCCTACGGCCTCAGAGCATTAGCGTATGGCATCGCCATACGTGTCGGGTCGTAATGTTCGCGTTGAGGGCAACGCCCTCGGAGCCGGGTGATGGTGTGTTGGGTTGAGGGCGACGCCCTCCGGTTCTCATTGCTTGCGCCCCGTTGGGGCTAATGCTCATCTCACCCCGTTGTCGTAGGGCGGTGCCCTACGCTAATGCTCCGAGGCCGTTGGCCTATTCTCCGTTGGCCTTTCCTCCGGCCCCCGTTGTCGTGATCGTGTGCCGTTGTTATTTGCGGCATCGGGCGCATGGTTTGTGTTGTGTGCGAATCCCGGGAGGGAAACCATTTTCAATTTACAATTTTCAATTTTCAATTAATATTTGCGCGTTTACGCGCAAATATTACTATCTTGGCGCATTAAGAGGATTGACAGATGAAAAAGTATTATTATGCCGAGGGCAACATCAGTGTAGGGCCCTTCACCATTGAAGAACTTAAAACGAAGAATATCACCCGGCAAACGCTGGTCTGGTACCAGGGGCTCGACAACTGGCAGCCTGCCGGAAACGTTGTAGAGCTGAACGAACTGTTCACTTCGGCACCTCCGCCTCCGCTGGCGCCACCTTCCGCACCTTCGGCGCCGCCTCCGCAATACGGCACGGCTAAACAGCCCGCTAATACCTTGCCGCCTCCGAAGACGTGGTTTGTCGAGTCTATCCTCGTTACGCTATTCTGCTGCATGCCCTTCGGCATACCCGGCATCGTTTTTGCCTCAAAAGTGGAGTCGCTCTATTTCGCGGGCGACTACGAAGGTGCGCGCCGTGCCTCCGAAAACGCCAAGACGTGGGTTAGCATAAGCTTCTTTATCGGTGCGGGCTGGGTAGTGCTCACCATGTTTTACCTGTTTATAGGGGGCATAAGTGGCTGGTAAGAAGTACCCGGTATATCTCCTGATCCTCCTGGCCGCGGTCGTGCTGGCTGTCGTGTATAAAATGTACGATCCCTTCGATTTCGTCTTCTTCCCCAAATGCCCGTTCAGGGAACTGACCGGGTGGGAATGTCCCGGCTGCGGATCACAACGCGCCCTCCACCACCTCCTCAACGGCAACGTCGGCGGCGCCTTCCGTGCCAATGCCCTGCTTGTGGTGGCCATCCCTTACGTCATCGCCGGCATCGCCATCGAACAGGTGAAGTCTCCCGGCCCCCGCCTCCTCGTCCTCCGCAAAGCCCTGTATGGCAAATGGGCCATCATGGTTGTCCTCACGCTGATTCTGGGCTTCTTTCTCCTACGGAACGTAGCCCGGTGAAGAATTGAAAATTGAAAATTGAAAATTGAAAACTGAAAACGATTTCTCCTCTTGTGAGGGGATTAAGGGGTGTGTCGTTCTTTCACTCTGGGTGACATCGGAGTGCGGGTTTGTGTTGCCCACGGATCCCGTGAGGGATGCAACGTTCATAGGGCGGTGCCCCACGCTAATGCTCGCAGGCCGTTGGCCTTTCCTCCGGCGGCGTAGAACGTGATGCTCTTCTTCATTGTCAACTGTCAACTGTCACTTGTCACCTGTCACCTGTCAACTGTTTTTAACCAGTTTTAACGCGGAAACCTCAACTGCCCCCGATTGGTTAACTCGGGTTAACGCGGAACCTCAACCGGGTCTGATTCGTTAACTCGGGTTAACGCGGAAACCTCAACCGGCCCTGATTCGTTAACTCGTGTTAACGCGGAAGCTTCCCCCGACCCGTTTCAGCGTCTCGGAGGCGTTCAGAGACATCGCCGGAGTTCAGGGCAGCGTCTCGGAGGCGTTCAGAGGCTTTCAGCAGAGGCGGGACGGCGTCTCGGAGGCGTTCTGAGGCTTTCGGCAGAGGGGGGACGGCATCCCGGAGGTGTTCAGAGGCTTTCCCGGTGGGCGGGGCGGCGCCGTGAATACGTCCGGGGGCTTTCTCCAGGCATGGGGCGCCGCCGGGAAGGTGTTATGGGGCGCTGCCGGCTTTATCCCGGAGAGATCAGACCGGCAATCGGGGTTCAGACAGATGTCGGAGGGATGTGGGGATTATCCGCAGGAAGAAAAAGGGGATTATACAGAACAATTCGGGCGATGAAATTGTTTAAGATATAAATGTAAATAAAAACTCTATGTATAAACTTAATTTAAAATGCTATGAAGAAGATCATATCAAACATCAGTTTTCTGGGGAAAATGAATAACGCGGAGCATGATTACTTCCACCGGTCGTGCTGTGAGATTCTGGCTGCGCAGGCGGGCAGTATTACGCTGATAGCCCCGGTGGTGGAGAGGTACCGCAACATGTACGAGCAGGAGGATGTGGCTTTCAAGCTTTCGCAGCGGATGGAGGAGACGAAACAGCTGACCGAATTGGATGAATTGCGCGACCACGACTTTGCCGACCTGAAAGCCTCGATCGAGTTTTACCTGAGAAGCAGGGTGGCGGAAGTGAAGGAGGCGGCAGAAAAGATCAACTTTGTGTTCGACCGCTATAAGGATGCCGACAAGCGGGCGTACGCCGAGAATACCGACCTGATCATCAACATGCTTCAGGACTTGCGGAAAGAGCCTTACCCACAGGTAGTAGCTACCCTGAAGCTGGAGGAAGTGCTGCGTTCGCTGGAAAACAACAACAATGCCTTCGATACTGTGTACAAAGAGCGTGCGCTACATCAGCGTGAATACAACGAAACGGTTAAACTGGCAGATATACGCAGGCAGGTAGATTTGCAGTTTGCCGAGCTGGTTGACCAGGTCAATGCGATCTATATGACGGTTAAACTGGCGGGTACGGATACCGCGGCGATCCAGACCCTCGAAAGCATCATCACCGACATCATGGCGCTGATGGACCATGCCGAGCGGGTGTATTACCTGCGGATTAACCGCAGCCGTCCGCAACGTAAACCCGATCCCGTAGGGCCCGGCCCGGTAGATCCTCCCGGCCCCGTCGTCCCAACCCTGCAGGTGGCTGAACAAATAGTGGAACAATCCGGCCAGATGAAGCTCAGGATGGAAGATCCCCAGGCGTTTACCGATGCCCTGTGGGTCAGGGCGATCGAAGGAGAGCTGCAACTGGCCCTCGACGAAAACTGGACGGATATGCTGCGCTTCCCCTTCTACGATTATATATGGATAAACAACGATAAAGACGCCATCGGCCTGGTGGTAGACAATTCGCTGGTAGGGAAAGATTTTGCCGTACCCTTCGCTTCGGCAGGGGAAGCCGTCGATGCACGCTACGTACGTGACGGCGAAGTGCTGGTATACTTCACGGGAGTATTCATTCCAGTAATGGAATGAATTAATTGAAAATGGAAAATTGAAAATGCCTTACAGTTCCGGGGAAGAAAAACATTTTCAACTTTCCATTTTCAATTTTCAATTGATTTTGTTTATCTTTAGCCCAATAAATTACTAATAACCAAAAGTCTTCCCCCTTTTCCTCCCGGATGGGGGGGAGCGTATTAACTAACAATAATGGAAAGATCGATATCATTCATGAAAAGACCGGCAGCCATCCTCCTGTTGTTGCTCTGCCTCCATGCAGTTGCGACGGCACAAACTTTTACGTACAACGCGCACGACATCTCCCGCCTGAAAGCCTTCCTGGCGCAGGACGCTGCCGATCCCGGCAAGAAGAACTGGCAGCAGATACCCAATATGACCGATCCTGCCGATTGGAATGAAAATCACTCCGGCTGGGGAACTGTCAATGGCCTCACATGGGTACCCGGCCCCGATGGTTTACGGGTGAAAGAGATTAACTGGGACTCAACAAACCTTTCTCTTAAGAGAATAGCGGGAAATTTGGATATCTCGGGGATGGATTCTTTGACCCTTCTGGATTGCGGTAATAATAGGTTGACAAGCCTTGACGTCACCGGCCTGTCTTCTTTGACCGAACTGTATTGCCAGAATAACCAACTGACAAGCCTTAACGTCACCGGCCTGTCTTCTTTGACCGAACTGCTATGCCAGAGTAACCAACTGACAAGCCTTGACGTCACCGGCCTGTCTTCTTTGACCGAACTGCTATGCCAGAGTAACCAACTGACAAGCCTTGACGTCACCGGCCTGTCTTCTTTGACCTATCTGTTTTGCGATTATAATGGGTTGACAAGCCTGGATGTCTCGGGCCTGTCTTCTTTGACCACTTTGTCTTGCGCTAGTAATAGATTGACAAGCCTGGATGTCTCGGGCCTGTCTTCTTTGACCGGACTGGATTGCTCGAATAACGCGATCCCGCTGGCGGACCTGAAGGCGGCTTCAAACAAGATAGCGGATGTTAATAATAAATACCTCGGTACGCAGACCATCGGGTTGCAGCCTGTTAATATAGGAGTTCCCTGCCTGGTGGATACGGTGTTCAACGGCGCGGGTACAGTGTTCACAGTGAAGAAGGACGGCAACCCGGCAACGGCTGACACCGACTACCGAATCGAGGGCGGCCGGATCACCTTCCTGACCGTTGATACGTTTACGGTAGAGGTCTCCAACTCCGGCATAACTTCCAATCATATGTATCCTGCCAAAGTGATCTACGGCGTCCGCACGGAAGCATTCTACAACGCGCACGACATCTCCCGCCTGAAAGCCTTCCTGGCGCAGAAAGCTGCCGATCCCGACAAGAAGAACTGGCAGCAGATACCCAATATGACCGATCCTGTCGATTGGAATGAAAATCACTCCGACTGGGGAGCTGTCTATGGCCTCACATGGGTACCCGGCCCCGATGGTTTGCGGGTGAAAGAGATTTACTGGGACTCATGGAACTTTTCTTCTAAGAAAATGGCGGGAAATTTGAATGTCTCGGGGATGGATTCTTTGACCGTTCTTTATTGCCAGAGTAACCAACTGACAAGCCTTAACGTCACCGGCCTGTCTTCTTTGACCGTTCT
>DAMCDT010000025.1:933-19531 GCA_032058265.1 Tannerellaceae bacterium | reverse complement strand
CAGGATGAGAGTAATCCCGGAAAGCTGTAAAAATGTAACCTTTCCATTCTTATTCAAAGATGATAAAACCTGGAGAGGAAAGCGTCTGCATCGAACATATCACGGTTTCAAATATGAAGGAGGATATAGCGACCATCTTCCCGTAATAGCAGATTTCTTATTAACTTTGCCTCAGTAAAAATGAATTTAATGCGTTACCCAATTCTATCATTATATATATGTCTTTTCTTTTTTATAGAAACACATTCTTTATTTGCTCAACAACTTCAGCTACCATTGGACATTCCCCTATACTTAAGCGGGAATTTTGGAGAGTTACGGAATAATCATTTCCACGCGGGGATTGATTTTAAAACGCAAGGTGTGGAAGGAAAAGATATACGTTCCGTTGCAGATGGATATGTTTCACGTATTTCCGTAAGCCCTTGGGGATATGGAAATGCATTATATATCGATCATCCTGACGGAACAACTACGGTATATGGGCATTTAAAAAGTTTCTCTGCTCATATAAAGGAGTATGTGAAAGAACTGCAATACGAAAAAGAAAGTTTTGCTATTAACCTTTTCCCTGAACCCGGGCGATTCCCTGTCAAAAAAGGGGATGTCATCGCCCTTAGTGGAAACTCAGGAAGTTCGGGAGGGCCTCATTTGCATTTTGAGGTACGTGATACGGAAACGGAAGAAGTAGTAGATCCGCTTGATTATTTCAAGGAAAAGATTAAAGACGCCCGTTCACCAAAGATACAAGGAATCATGATCTATCCGGTAGAGGGAAAGGGTATTGTAAACGGAAGTATCCGCAAAAAAGAAATTAAGCCCGTAACAGCTAAGAATGGCAAACAGACTATCACAGGCAAAATAGAAGCATGGGGAGATATTGGGATTGCAGTAAAGGCTTATGACTATATGGATGCCACAACCAATATATACGGTGTAAAAAAAATAACGCTTGAAGTAGATAGCCAGGTTGTTTTTACCAGTTATATTGACCGTTTTTCATTCAATGAAACTAGATACCTGAATAGTTTTGTGGATTATGAAGAATGGAAAGACAAGAAATCCTTCTACATGAAGAGTTTTATTGATCCAGGCAACCGGCTAAGCTTTATAAAAGGAATAAACCGCGGTATCATTACCGTAGATGAAGAACGTATCTATCATCTGGCTTATACATTAGAAGACATATATGGAAATACCACCCGCCTTTCTATATGGATAGATGGAAAAGAGCAGGCAATACCTTCTCCCGATACAATAAACACCGAATATTTTCATTGGAAAAGTGAAAACCGGTTTGGCTCCAAAGGAATCCGTCTGGTTATTCCACCTGGTAATTTGTATGATAATGTGTATTTCAAATATATTGTAAAAGAAGACACCACATATTTAGCTGATATACATACTTTACATAATAAGACAATCCCATTGCATGACAAAGCGCAGTTGTCTATTCGCATATTGAGGGATACGCTTGAAAACAAACAGCAATACGGTATTGTAAGAAAACAAAACAAACGTTCTTCATGGATAGGCGGTACATACCGTAATGGTTGGATCGATGCCGATATCCGCGAATTGGGAACATTTACAATAGCCCAGGATACGAAGCCTCCCGTTATAACTCCCGTTAGTAAAAATGCCTGGGTGAGTAGCCAGACGATTACTTTCCGTATCTCGGATAATTTAAGCGGTGTTAAGACATACTATGGAGAAATAGACGGCAATTTTGCATTGTTTGAATATGACGGTAAGAAAGGATTGGTAAAATATAACTTTGATAAATCACGCCTGAAACGGGGTGCTCATACGTTGACTTTTACACTAACGGATGCCGCCGGGAACGAATCGGTTTATAACGATAATTTTACCTGGTAATCAATTGCAAACAAGGCGGATTTATTTTACTTTATCATGTTCGATTTAGTTTGAAAAATGTTGTTTTTTAACAAACAATATTTATATTTGTATTGAAAGAAAAAACTCACGAATTCTTTTTCTGAATAAGAATTCTGTCCTTTCGTTATTAGAACTGTCTGTGTATTTAAGTGCTATGAAACTAAAACTTGAGAATCCCTATGTTAACAGAAATCATTTCTTTAAAAAATGGCGATGAAAAGACCTTTAAAAAAATAGTTGAATCATACTCGCCACGATTGTATAAGTTTTCAATGATCTATGTAATTAATTATGAAGTAGCCAAAGAAATTGTACAAGATACTTTTGTTTCACTCTGGAAAAACAGGAGAGATATAAATGATGATACTTGTCTTATTTCCTATTTGATGAAAATTACAAAGAATAACTGTCTCAATTATTTGAAAAGCTTCAAACTGGAAACGTTAACCATTCACGAACTGACAGAAACAGAAATCTATCGGCGAAGCAATAAGTATGTCCTTATTGATGAATCGTTGGATATCCTTATGTCTAAAGAATTACACCAAGCTATAACATTATCACTTGAGAAATTGCCTTCACAAACGAGAAAAATCTTTATGATGAGCCGTTATGATGGTTTTAAGAACCGTGAAATAGCATTACATCAGGACATATCCATTAAGTCGGTGGAATTTCATATTCGTAAAGCTTTGAAACATCTTCAATACGATCTGCCGAAAGAGTACCTCACCCTTTTAGCATAATCAGTTTGTTGTATCATCATTCACCTTTCACTTTTTCCTGTAACTTGCTGTCTATTAAAGAGAAATAAGTGGAAGGTGATCTTCCACGCAAAACATAGACATTTCACTCCAACGTAACAATAGAATGTAGAAAGTAATAGTAAACACACTATTCAGTAATCAAAATATCACCAATCCGTCATAATTATATTGTATCATTTTTATCTGCCACCAACTGGTGCACTAATATCCACCAGCCGGTGGATTAATATCCGCCAATTGGTGTATTAATATCCACCGGCTGGTGGCAGATAAAATATATGGCAAGTAACTACGAAGTATTAATGAGGAAACAATAAGTTGTTCGTGAGTAAAATCCTGATAGTAAGTGGTATTACAGGGTGAATCAAAAATAATATATTATGGAACTTGACCATAGATTAAAAGATTACGTAGATTATATATATATGTAATTGTTAATAATTAATAATCTGTATAATCCTTAAATCTATGGTTAATATTGGCGCATCTGATATATCTTCCTAATCGACTCTACCAAAAAGATTGGAAAGGTACTATAGCAGATAATATAAGTTATTTTTATGAGAATTTGATTAGGGTAAAATCAAAAAAGATTGTTATTCTTATTATAAGATAACCGGTTGTTTGGACTATGAAAGAAAACTAAAAGAAATGATAGATGTGGTGAGGCTGGATTAAAACAAAGAAAAGACATGACACACATCTCTCTTTAAGTAAGTGTTTATATTATTTTATTTTAAATCTAAAATCATGAAAAAAAATCACCTCAAAAAGACTTTTTTGAGAAAAAATGGTATTGCAGGAATTTTAATATTCGTGTATTTGTTTAGCCTGATCTCCGTATCAGTACATTCCAGCGTATTGCCCCCCCCCGTCGGTTTATCAGACGAAAATAAATCGCTGCGGAATGTATCATCGAAGATAATAGGGCCAATCGTTCCTGATAAGAAACAAGATCCGCTCCAGGTAAAAGGAGTCGTAACAGATCAGTTAGGCGATCCGCTTCCCGGTGTAAATATAATGGTTAAAGGGACTACAACCGGTTCTGTCACAGATATAGACGGAAACTTTACAATCGAAGTACCTTATGCAAATGCAAGCCTTGTTTTATCTTATATCGGCTTCCAACCCGTTGAATATAAGCTGGAGGGTAAAACGGATATTGTAGTAAAATTGATTGAAGATAGCAAAGCGTTGGAAGAAGTAGTGGTTGTAGGTTATACTACTCAGAAAAAAGCTACTATCACTGGTTCCGTATCAACTATCACAACAAAAGACTTACAACAAAGCCCTACTGCAAATTTAAACAATGCTTTGGCGGGACGTATGCCCGGATTAATGGTTAATCAGTTTAGCGGTGGTGAGCCGGGGATCGATGGCGCTACTATCAATATACGTGGATTCGGAACGTATGGAGATAAATCTCCTATTATAATTGTCGATGGTGTCGAACGCGAAATGAATTACCTGGCGCCCGAAGAAATAGAAACATTTACTATACTGAAAGACGCATCGGCAACGGCTCCTTACGGTGTGCGTGGTGCCAATGGGGTTATTATTATTACGACGAAAAGGGGGAAAGCCCAGGAAAAAGCAACTGTAAACTTCAAAGCGTCGGTAGGAACTAATAATCCGGTTAAGTTCCCTAAATATTTAGGATCGGCGGAATATGCCGAGCTATATAATGAAGCAAAGATTAACCGGGCCATGCAGGATGGAAAAACACCTGATCCTTCGGAACTCTTCAGTGACGAGATTATTCAGAACTTCCGTAAGGCAAAAGGAGATAATTCGGACGGACTGGGATACAATTGGGATTATTTTGATTATGCATTCAAACCCGGAATACAACAGGATTACAGTTTGTCGATCCGTGGAGGATCAGACCGTGCGCGTTATTATGTGTTGGCAAATTATTATCAACAGGACGGTAATTATAAACATACCGATCTTACTCCTTATGGTTCTCAATCTGTTTTTAAAAGATATAATTTCCGTACAAATATTGATGTGGATATCACAGATAATTTTTATGTACGGGTCGACCTTGCCGCAAGGATCACTGACCGGAATGCTCCCGGTACCAATGCGGAAAACGATGATAAGATACGTACCAGCGCATCTCGTATTGTAGATATATGTAACACTCAACCTCCTTATCTGCCTATTGTTTTACCGGATAATGGTAATCCTGAGAACGCCACATTTGTAGTTAATAATCCGTATGGGCTACTTTATGGCGATTATCAACACCGTTATAATTTATTGGGAGAAATAGCAAGGACAGGTTATCTGAATGAGAAAAGGACGTTCCTGAATGGTTCGTTTGCCATCGGCCATAAATTAGATTTCATCACTAAAGGATTGAAAGTTGAAGGTATCTTTTCATACGATGCGAAAGAAGGACGCCGGATTGATTGCGTGATTGGGGATTATGGCGATGGTTACCGGAATTTCTCCAAGTATGCGACTTTTACCCCTGAAGAAGGGTCATATGGGTCTTATTATTTAAACCATACGCCGGAATATAGTGGAAAATACATAAAAGGAAACAGGGATTACGATATGGATGCTACCATTGGTAACGGGCTTGATAAATACGATGCGGAAAACCGTACTTATTATCAATTGAAATTGGATTATCTACGTTCGTTCGGTAAACATGATGTATCAGGATTGATATTGTTTAACAGGTCTTCCCGTGGAGTGGGTAATCAGGTTGAATACCGTTATCAGGGTTTGTCAGGCAGAGCTACATATGCTTACTTCAATAAGTACTTAGCTGAGTTTAATATAGGTTACAATGGTTCGGAAAACTTTGCTCCCGGAAAACGATACGGCACTTTCCCAGCAGGCTCTATCGGTTGGGTTATTTCCCGCGAAGCATTTATGAAAGGAACGGAAAAATGGTTGGATAATTTGAAAATCAGGGCTTCTTATGGTATCGTAGGAAGTGATAAGTTACCTTCAGACCGTTTTGCCTATCTACAATTTTATGACAGTAATGACGATAAATATGATTTCGGTGAAAATGAATTCGGACATGGAACAGCTTCAACTTGGGAAGGCAAGTTAGCCAATCCTGACCTGACCTGGGAAAAAGCCCGAAAGCTTAATATCGGTATAGACGTTTCTATGCTGAATGAGCGTTTGACTTTTACAGTAGACTACTTCAGGGAACACCGGTATGATATCATAACAGACTTAAGTGGTGGTGATAAAGTGGGTTATTCCAATGTTATCGGTAAAGATGCTCCGTTCATCAATTCAGGAGAAGTAGACAATCAGGGAATAGATATGGAAATAGGCTGGAACGGGCGTATCGGTAAAGACTTTCGTTATTATATTAAACCCAATTTTACATTTGCCCGTAACAAAATCAAATTCATGAATGAAATTGAATATGATTCTCCATGGAGACGTGCGACGGGTAGACGAATTGATGAAAACTTTGTTTATGAGTTTGATCACTTTGTAACAGACCAGGCCGAAGCAGACAAACTAAATGCCATGAACGATGGAACAGGTTTTCAGCCCTGGGGTAAATTATATCCGGGAGATGTGGTATATAAAGATTTAAACGGTGATGGGAAAATTGATGATAAAGGCGACAGGACGTATATGGGTCACCCACGCACTCCCGAAATTCAGTTTGGTATTCCTTTTGGATTCCAATATAAAGGTTTTGATTTTAGTGTGATGCTGCAAGGAGCAACAAACAGTAGTATTTTATTAGAAGGCGCTGCGGTATGGGCATTTCCTGATTTTTACCAGGATCAGATCGGTAAAGTAAAAGAGATGCATATGAACAGGTGGACGGAAGCAACAAAAGATGTCGCCACCTATCCGAGATTAACGTATGGGAAAGATGATAACAATAAAAATAAATACAGTAGCTTATTCCTGTATGATGCATCATATTTACGTGTGAAAAACGTCGAAATAGGATATACGTTACCTAAAAGCGCTATCCGTTTTGCCGGGTTGCAAAATGTACGTATTTATATTCAAGGTATGAATTTATTGACATTTGATAATCTGGATAAAGTAGATATTGATCCGGAAACTAAAAATGGAAAAGGGGATTGGTATCCTATCCAGCGGATTTTCAATTTTGGTATTGACATCACTTACTAATAACTATAAAGAAGAAAAGATCATGAACAAGATTAAATATATAATTGTATTTGCTGTGTGTCTGATATGTACTTCCTGTGAGGATTACCTGGACAGGACACCGGACGATAAAGTGACGGAAGAGCAGGTCTTTACCCGTTTTGACAAGGTAGATCGTTTAGTGGCGGATTTATATCGAAAAAGCAGAGAGTCAAATCAACCTTTGATATTCTTTGGTCATTTCGGAACTGCAGCTATAACGGACGAATGTGACGCAAGTAATCATGAAGGTGCCATTACCCAGCAATTTAATATTGGGAATTGGGGGCCGACACAAGATCTACCTGGAAGTGCCGGACAATATTGGTGGGATTTATATGATAGGGTCAGAAGAGCCAATGTGATTATTGAAGGCATCCGGAAATATGATACTCCCGATGATCCGCGTCCCGGAAAAGAAGGCAGTATAAACAAACGGTTAGGTGAAGCATTCTTTTTAAGAGGTTATATCTATTACTTATTAGTAAGGGAATATGGTGAAGTGCCTTATATAGATCATACAGACTTGCCGGAAGAAGGAGCTACTTATGAGAAACTATCCGTACACAATTTAGTAGCGAAAATTTGTTCGGATGCAGATACAGCCTTTAATTTGGTGGCTGTATATAACGGAGATGTTGATTTTGGTAGAGTCGATAAAGGAGCTTGTTTAGGATTGAAAGCTATGGCTCGTTGGCTGGCGGCGACACCTATGTGGAATGGAGGTGATTTTCCTAACGATACACGTGTTTTTAAACAAGAATATACGTATGACCCGGCTCGTTGGGAGGCCGCAAAAGTCGCGGCTAAGGCTGTAATAGACTGTAAGCATACAAATGGAGCCCCCCGGTATAGTTTATATAAGGGGTATGATGATACGGATTTTACAGATTCAAAAAAGGAAAATTCCAGTAACGGAAAAGTATACAGGCGACTATGGGAAGTCAATTACGATATGAATGCAATTATGTCGGAATGGGTATGGTTCGTCACAAGAGCAAAAGACTCCGGATGGTCAGGAGATATCTTTCCTCCCTCAATGGATGGGCATGCCCGTCAACGTCCGTCACAAGAGCAAGTGGATGAGTACGAGGTGATCATTAATGGGTACGGCTACCCTATCTATAGTGAAGAAGCAAAGGCTGTTTATGATGATGAAAATCCTTATGTGAATCGTGATCCGCGGTTCTATCGTGACATTTCTTATCATGGTGCTGTGTTTAATAATAACCTCATTAATACGGCGGAAGGTAAAGACAAGGTAAGTGATAACGATCAATCACCGGCTTCACATACCGGTTACTATTTGCGTAAGTTCCTGAAAGAAGGATGGAATAGGGGAGATGCGGGTCATACCATTAATGGCCCGGCTATATTCAGGCTTCCTACATTTATTTATATATATGCCGAAGCTGTGAATAACACAACCGGTCCTTCTAAAGAAATATATGATATGATAAATGAAGTACGTGAACGTTCATTTATGGCCCCTATGCCTCCAAAGGTGGCTACTAATAAAGAATTGATGAATGAATATATACAGCGGGAACGCCGTGTGGAGTTATTTTATGAAAATGACAGGGTATGGCGTTGTCGCTTATACCTCGAACCGGATACTCCCGCGGAATTAGCAAAGGAAGCTGCGTGGAAAGCGGCAGGAAGCAATCAGGCTAACTTATATCCCTATCCTAAATGCCAGCGTGCGCTACATGGTATGCGTCCGGTAGAGGATGAAAACGGAAAGATTGAAGTGGGAGGAAAAAAATATAAAATGGAGAGATTTAAAGTGGAAGACCGTGTATTCAATACGCCTCGTCATTATCTGTTCCCCATAATGGATGATGAACTTAAACGCTCGCCGGGACTTGTTCAGAATCCCGGTTGGTGAGAGTGTTAATTGTGTTTTTAGAGAGGATATGCTATCGTAGTATATCCTCTTTTTTACATGATTACAATAATTTGAAAAATATTTTCTTTCCGTTGGAGGTTTATAATAAATTAATAACTTTGTTTTCCCATAAATAAGTTTAGACAACAGTAAAATATACATATTTCAATTATGGAAAATAGCGAGTTATTAGAAATGGTAAGAAGCCGTGCGCAAGGTTGGCTTACGAAAAGTTATGATGCTGAAACACGTCAGCAGGTACAAGCGTTACTCGATAAAGAAGACACTACTGATTTAGTTGAAGCATTCTATAAAGACCTGGAGTTCGGAACCGGAGGACTTCGTGGTATTATGGGTGTGGGAACAAATCGTATGAATATATATACCGTTGGAGCTGCAACACAAGGTCTTTCTAATTATCTGAAGAAAGAATTCGGCCATTTAGGTCAAATAAAGGTGGTCATCGGACATGATTGCCGTAACAATAGCCGTAAGTTTGCCGAGATATCAGCAGATATCTTTTCAGCCAATGGAATAAAGGTTTATTTGTTTGAAGACCTTCGCCCTACTCCTGAAATGTCGTATACCATCCGGAAGTTCGGTTGTCAGAGTGGTATCATACTGACAGCTTCCCATAATCCGAAAGAATATAACGGATATAAAGCTTATTGGGATGATGGCGCGCAGATGATAGCTCCACATGACAAGAACACGATTGCCGAAGTTAACCGTATACGGAATGCTTCTGATATTAAGTTTAAAGGAAACAAGGAATTGATTGAGATTATCGGTAAGGAAGTAGACAAACAATATATTGAAGCATTGACAACTATTTCCTTATCTAAGGATGCGATCTCCCGTCATCATGATATGAAGATCGTTTATACACCCATTCATGGTACGGGTGTCCGTCTTGTTCCGGAAACGTTAAAAGCTTTTGGTTTTACTAACATTATCCA
The DNA here is from genome assembly GCA_032058265.1 of Tannerellaceae bacterium. Taxonomy (GTDB): domain Bacteria; phylum Bacteroidota; class Bacteroidia; order Bacteroidales; family Tannerellaceae; genus DFXE01. Next base: position 9,863 of record DAMCDT010000025.1, on the reverse strand, counting down.
TGTTCCCGAACAAGATGTGGTAAGCGGTGATTTCCCGACAGTGATCTCACCAAATCCGGAAGAACCGGCAGCATTGGCAATGGCTGTAGAGAAAGCGAAAGAAACAGATGCCGAACTGGTATTAGCGACTGATCCCGACGGCGACCGTGTTGGAGCGGCTGTGAAAAATAATGAAGATGAATGGGTTTTATTGAATGGTAACCAGACAGCTTTATTATTCGTTTATTATCTTATCACCCGCTGGAAGGAACTAGGAAAAATTCAAGGCAAAGAATATATTGTTAAAACGATTGTTACTACTGAGCTTATCCATACAATAGCCAAAGAGAATAGTGTTGAAATGTACGACGTATATACCGGATTCAAATGGATCGCTGCTGTAATGCGTGAGAATGAAGGGAAGAAAAACTATATCGGAGGAGGTGAAGAAAGTTACGGTTTCCTTTGTGAAGATTTCGTTCGTGATAAGGATGCGGTCTCTGCCTGTGCTATCTTAGCTGAAATGTCTGCTTGGGCAAAAGATCAGGGGCTTTCATTGTATCAATTGCTGCAACGTATTTATGTGGAATACGGATACTCAAAAGAAGTAGGTATATCTGTAACTAAAAAAGGAAAGAGTGGTGCAGAAGAGATTGAAGCTATGATGAAGAATTACCGTAAGAATCCAATCACGGAAATCGCCGGATCGAAAGTAGCTTTTATTTATGATTACGGAACATTGAAAGGCTTTAGCTGTCAGGATAAAGAGATTCTTACGTTGGATATGCCGACTACATCGAACGTGTTACAGTATATCACGGAAGATAAAACTAAAGTATCAATCCGCCCTTCAGGAACAGAACCTAAAATAAAGTTCTATTGCGAAGTCCATTCAAAAATAAACGGTTTGGAAGACTTGCCGGAAGCGGAACTGGCGGCACTCGAAAAAATAGAGAAGATTAAAACCTCTCTAGGAATTTAATTCTTTGATATTACAATTATAACGGCGGAACTGAACTATCGATAAAGATATTTTGGTTCCGTTTTTACTTACATTACTTTTAGTATTATGAACATACCCAGACTTCCCCGATTATTAGTAACATTTGGTAAACTATTTTTATTTGGTGTTGCTTTCTTCATTATTCTGTCACTGGTAGTATTGCCATTGCATTTTAGTGGTGTTTTTGTTGAAAATACTGTAGCAGATTCACCTATTTCCGTATTGTCTATTTATATTCAGATTATCGTCCTGTTTATAACTATATTTATTTTTTATCGGTTTATCGATCATAAGAAGTTAAGCTATCTGGGATTGCCGGTTAAAGGACATCTAAAAGAGTTTTTTGCTGGCTCTATGATCGCTATTTTATTGATGGTTTCAGGATTTGTCATATTATTATCATCTAATCAAATTGATATTGAAACAGTCTCAATAAGTGCAGGATCTTTTTTGAATAGCTTTATGCTTTTTCTGGGTGTCTCTATTTTTGAAGAAGTTCTTTGCCGGGGTTATATATTGGGAACACTGATGGATTCGATGAATAAGTTTATAGCCTTGCTTATTTCTTCACTTATATTTGCCGTGCTTCATATCCCTAATAATCATATTTCATTTATTCCGGTGCTAAATCTTTTTCTTGCCGGTGTATTATTGGGTTCAGCTTATATCTATACCCGTAATTTATGGTTTCCGATAGGGATGCATCTGTTCTGGAACTTTGTGCAAGGAACGGTATTAGGTTTTAATGTAAGCGGAACGGAGTCTTATACCATTTTAAAATTAAGGTATCCTGAAAACAATCTCTATAACGGAGGAGATTTTGGTTTTGAAGGATCGATATTTGCTACATTACTTACCATTATTTCTATTCTGCTTGTTATAAGATATTATGAAGCTAAGAAAAGATATATGCAAAATGAACGCTTATTAGTCTAGTAACATCATCATTTGTGCCGCTGCCGTATAAGCTAATTCTTCGTCTTTGTCACAAGATAATAAACTAACAAAGAATAATGTCGGTAATAAAATATGGAGAGTTTTCTTCATATTATCTTCGATAAGCTTATTTTGTTATGACCCCAAGCTCGGCAATAATAAACTCTTCGCCTCCCTTTGTAGTTTCAACAGGTTCCAACTTCAAGAATTTTGCTTTTACCGGTTGATCAAACAAAATATCCTGCCTGATCGGGTTGTTTTTTATATTATTAAACAACGCGTCTTTTTTGATCTCAGTCCATTCTTTACCATCCATACTTACAGATAAACTGTATCGTGAGATACTTGGTTCGCTTGTATTGCCAGGAGGAACATACGTGAAGCCTTTCAGTGTTAATGTCTCATTAAAATTAAGAATGATCGGTATTAACTGAGGAATTAAAGCCCCCGTTTTAATACTTCCGTCGATAATTCTTCGGAAAGATTCTCCACCTTCCGGAAATTCAATCGTCCATTTTGCTGACGATATATCAAATAGATTATTTTCCTGTGCAGCTTCTTCCTTGCTTATAAATGTTTCAGGAGCATTATATAATTCCATATTATTCAGTACGGGACAAGCCAACGATTCCTCTATATTCAAGCGTAATTTTTGAGCGGTTGTTTTGGGAAAACGCAGGATGCGTTTATAACCAATGGTAGTGCCTTCTGTTACTAATTCCCAACTGTTATTAGTTTCGTTCCACGATTCCAGATTAAACCTGGCCACCCTTTGTCCTAAAGGAATATACTCCTGGATAAGGAAACGGTTGAATGTTTCCTGTTTCGCAAGCGTAATTTCGATGGATGCGGATGGAACATTATCATTTGTTGCCCAATAACTGTCGAAATTACCATCTAACAGATTCATTACAGAGTAAGTCTCCGCATTCCCTCTTGTATTACTGGCTTCAAGTGTGGCGCCATTTATCAGGTTATTGGCGAAGCTCATTTCGATTGCTTTCCTAAACTTCATCAGGCGGGTAGAGTCATTGGGATGTATCCTTCCTTCCCTGTTAGGAGGAACATTAAGCAAAAGGTTAGAGTTACGGCCTATGGATGTATAATAGATGTCTACCAAATGATTAAGAGACTTTATTTTATCATCGGTGCGCGGGCTGTAAAACCATCCCGGGCGAATAGAAACATCTGTTTCTGCGGGAATCCATTCCGCTCCATATATATTTCCTGTATTAAGAGTATCGCCCGGAGGAGCATCTAAACCGGGGTCGAAACCTTCGATATTAAGCCTCGACCAGTTTGTTTCTCCTGCGATTCCCTTTTCATTTCCCATCCAGCGACAGTTGGGGCCTACGTCACTGAAAATAACGGCTTGCGGTTGGTGCTTATAGACTGTATTATGGAACAAATTCCAGTTATATTCCTGCCGTTTCCCTTTATGCGCATCACCATTGGCGCCGTCAAACCACTGTTCGAAAACATCTCCATAGCCGGTTAATACTTCTGTTAGAGTATTTGCAAATACCTGGTTGTATTCCGGTGTTCCGTATGAAGGATGGTTTTGATCCCACGGCGATAAGTATACACCAAACTTCAGGTCGTATTCTTTACATGCTTCAGATAATTCTTTTAAAACATCTCCTTTCCCGTCTTTCCATAAACTTTCCCTTACAGTATGTGTACTGTACGCGCTAGGCCATAAACAGAATCCGTCATGATGTTTGGCGGTAATAATTATACCTTTCATTCCGGCAGCTTTAGCGGTAGCAGCCCATTGACGGCAATCAAGATTTGTTGGGTTAAATACTTTAGGGTCTTCTTTTCCATCTCCCCATTCAACGTCAGTGAAAGTATTCGGACCAAAATGGATGAACATATAATATTCCAATTGCTGCCATTTAATTTGTTTTTCAGAAGGAATAGCTCCATAAGGCTTAGGAGGTTCCGTATTTACCGAACAAGAAGAGATAGTTGCGATAACAAACAAGATTAAGATGGTAAGAAGATTTTTATTATTCATAATAGAAAGTTTTATTTTACGGATAGATTTATTCAGTCACAAAAGTAACAATTCATTTTTGAACTTCCATTGATTTATTAAGATCATTGAACAAGCTGCCATTATTACTGAATGATATTTTATTCACCCGCTTTGTAAATTCTTTTAGCTAGTTAGCAAATTAAAATAGGACGCTTCCGGTTTATATTTGCTAACTAGTTATTCATTAAAAGAAGAATGCAATTTTATAAGCCGAAAAATTAGAATGAAATATTTCTCTGTTGAAAATTATTTGTACATTTGCAGCCGTAATAAACGGGATGTAGCACAGTTGGTAGCGCGCCACGTTCGGGACGTGGAGGTCGGACGTTCGAGTCGTCTCATCCCGACTAACAAAAGGTTGTTTGCATGGCAGGCAGCCTTTTCTCATTTAGGCAATGATTGGGAGTGGTATAGTAGAAATCTTGAATTATTACTTAACTTCTGAATTAGACATTCTTTTTTACAAATATGGAGTACATCATTTCAAAGAACAATGTACGTCACTTTAAAAATAACGGACATAAATTTGTCGGATATATTTAATAAATAAGGATGTTTGGCTCGAAAATGTTAATTTGATTGTTAATATAGATAAATTGATTATCATTTTGACCTAAAAATTGTACAATATGGACAAATGATTTTATTTATTTAATTCTATATGCTATATTTGTATGACAATCATTTTTCGTTAAATAATTGTTTTCATAATTATTGGTTAAATACTTGTACGTCCGAATATGTGAATATTCGGACGTACCTTTTTGTAGCTGTTTATTCCCACTCAATCGTTGCCGGAGGCTTAGAGCTTATATCATAAACAACACGGTTTACTCCTTTCACTTTATTAATAATTTCATTCGACACTTTCGCGAGGAAATCATAAGGCAATTGCGCCCAGTCTGCAGTCATGGCATCCGTAGAAGTTACGGCACGTAAAGCTATTGTATTTTCATAAGTCCTTTCGTCGCCCATTACACCTACCGAACGAATGGGGAGCAATATAGCGCCTGCCTGCCATATCTGATCATATAATCCGCGTTCTTTCATTAGTGAAATGTAAATATCATCGGCATCTTGTAATATGCGTACTTTCTCAGGAGTAATATCTCCCAGAATACGAATACCTAATCCCGGTCCGGGGAATGGATGACGTTTAATAAGGTGAGGCATCATGCCAAGTTCCATTCCCACTCGGCGGACTTCGTCTTTGAATAGCAACCGAAGAGGCTCCACCAGCTTTAAATGCATTTTTTCAGGAAGTCCTCCTACATTATGATGACTTTTTATGACGGTACCGGTAATTGATAACGATTCAATTACATCCGGATAAATAGTTCCCTGGGCAAGCCATTTTATATCTTTTAGTTTGTGAGCTTCTTCATCGAAAACATCAATAAAGCCTTTACCGATAATCTTACGTTTTTGTTCAGGGTCAGAAACGCCTTCCAGAGCTTTGTAGAATTTATCTTTAGCATTGACGCCTATAACATTCAACCCCAGATGTTCGTAATCTTTCAATACATTTTCAAATTCATTTTTACGTAATAACCCGTGATCAACAAAAATACATGTAAGGTTCTTACCGATTGCCCTGTTCAATAGTACTGCTGTGACAGAAGAATCCACTCCACCTGAAAGGGCCAGTATCACCTTGTCATCCTTTAATTGTTCTTTCAGTTCAGCAACCGTCGATTCAATAAATGAAGCCGGTGTCCAATCTTTTTTACATCCGCATATATCAAGGAAATTCTCTAGCAGTTTAATACCGTCTGTTGTGTGGAATACTTCTGGGTGGAACTGTACTCCCCAGGTTTGTTCTCCTTCAATATGATAAGCGGCGGCATCGACATCGTCGGTTTTAGCAATGATCCGGAAGTTTTCCGGAAGTGTCGTTATTGTATCTCCATGCGACATCCACACCTGTGATCCTGAACTGATATTCTTTAATAACGGATTGGATTGATCGACAGATGTAAGATGAGCACGCCCGTATTCGCGTGAATTGGCATTTTCAACTTTGCCTCCGGATGTATATGCCAGGTATTGTGCTCCGTAACAAATGCCTAATACCGGATATTTAACGCGGATATTGGATAAATCAGTTTTAAAGGCTTGGGAATCATATACAGAATAAGGGCTTCCGGATAGGATAACACCAATTACACCGGTAGCATCATGGGGGAATTTATTATAGGGAACGATTTCACAGTAAGTATTTAACTCTCTGATTCTTCGTCCGATCAATTGAGTTGTTTGCGAGCCGAAATCGAGGATAATTATTTTCTCTTGCATGGAATATAATGTGTTTAATTAAGTGAATGCAAAGGTAGTAATAATCTTTATAAGCAAAAAGGTGTGAATAGATTTGCTATAAATGGTGCATAAACATTACCTTTGTATATTCTTTTATATAAACTATATGGATTTAGAAAAGAAAGAAAATAAGGAAATTAATAAATCTGCATTGCTTATTGTCGCTGTTATAGTATTGATATTGGTAATTGCAGGTGCAGGCTATTATATTTATCATCAGAAACAACAAATGACTGATTTAGTACAAGCATTTGATCTGGAAAAAGAGTCACTTGAAGATGAGTTTAATGAACTGTCACTTCAATATGAAGGGTATAAGTTCAGCGTAGGTAATGATTCTCTTCTTTCACTATTAAATACTGAACAGGCAAAAGTTCAACGTTTAATGGAAGAATTGCGTACGGTAAAAGTTACAAACGCCCGCCGTATTAACGAATTAAAGAAAGAGTTGGAAACGCTTCGAAAGATCATGCGTAATTACGTAATACAGATCGATTCTTTAAATCAGGCGAACGAACAATTAACTAAAGAAAAAGAACAGGCAGTCCGTCGGTATCAGCAGGCTAGTTCAACTGCCGCCCAATTATCAAAAGAAAAAGAACAATTAACAGAACGGGTGACGTTAGCAAGCCGCTTAGATGTAACAGGAATTACTGTCACTCCCCTGACTTCCCGCGGTAAAGAAGCTAAACGCATCAAACAAATGGAGCAGTTTATGGTAAACTTCCGTATTGTAAAAAATATTACAGCTCCGGTTGGTGAAAAAACAATATATGTTCGTTTGAAGAAACCGGATGATGATATCCTTGTTAAAAGCCGTGCTGATGTATTTGCCTTCGAAGGAAAAGAAATAAACTACTCCATGAAAAAACAGGTTGAGTACGATGGAGAAGAATTACCTGTAACCATGTATTGGAATATTGAAGAATTCTTATCTCCCGGCACATACAGAGTAGATATTTTTGCGGATGGTAACCTGATCGGTCAGAAGAATTTTATTTTGGATAAATAATATATGGAGGCTGACAAGCACTTTGCCAGGCTACTTAAGGATATCCCTCAACCGCTGACGCACGATGAACAATTCATCCGTGACTTAAAAAACTATGGAAAAGTAATAATTGTAAAAAAAGGAGATTACCTGTTGCGGGCAGGTGATATTTGCCACGAAGCTTATTTTATAAATAAAGGCCTCTTCCTTAATATATATATCAGTGAAAAGGGAAATGAATCCATGACGGGATTCTCATCTGATTATCAATATCCTTTTTTGTCATCTATCAGTTACTTCACCCAAATGCCTTCCGAATTTGAAATTAAAGCTATTGAGGAGGGTGAGTTACTTTGTTTTTCGCGTAGCCATATTGAAGAGCTTTCTTTAAACTATCCTTTATTTGCCGGTTATTACCAGAATGCCATGTTAATTATTATCTCTAAACTTTACTCTTTATATGCAATCAGGCAATCCAGCAATGCGGAAGAATTCCTTCACTACTTATACGACCATTATATGTGGCTCGTGAGACGTGTTCCGGATAAATACCTTGCCCATTTTATGGGAATCAGTACTTCCTGGTACTGCAAATTGAAAAAACGTATCTTTAATTGAATTAATTCAACTTTTGCTTTCTGCAGAATCCTGTAATTTTGCAAGATATTTTATTCCGTGTGAATATTGCTTTATTAGCAGAACAATCGTATATTACAGGCTGTTAATATAATAACGGATTAAAATTATATAGTTTTGAAAGTAGAAAGAATGCATGTTTAATATTCAGTTTCTGAATAAAAAATAGAACGAAAAATGAAGCGACTTATCGTATGGTTTATGATATTGTTGCCGATAGGTAACATATACTCTCAGCAAACTCTCTCTTTAGAAGAATGTCGTAATCTGGCCATTCATAATAATAAAGAATTACAGATATCTAAAGCAACAATAAAAGTTGCAGATTACGAAAAGAAAGCTGCCTTTACTAAATATTTTCCTGAGCTTTCGGCAACAGGGGCTTATTTATGGAATCAAAAAGACTTACGGTTGTTTGATATGAGTAAATTAGGAGCCGTAGGTGATTTGATCGGAACCGTTTTTCCCGAATACACAGAATTAGGACATCTGGATATCCAGAATATATGGGTTGGTGCAGTATCATTAGTGCAGCCGGTATTTATGGGTGGTAAGATCATTAATTATAATCATATCACGGCATACGCCAAAGAAGTAGCTGAATCAATGAATAATTTGAAACTACAGGATGTCATTTATCAAACCGATGAAACTTATTGGCAGGTTATTTCTTTGGTAAATAAAAAGAAACTGACAGAAGCGTATGTTCAATTATTAAGAAAAATGGACAGTGATATGACCGAAATGATCTTGGAAGGAGTTGCTACACAGGCAGACGGTCTTTCTGTTAAAGTTAAACTGAATGAAGCTGAAATGGCAGACACAAAGGTGGATAATGGCTTAGCTCTTTCACGTATGTTACTTGCACAAATATGTGGTCTGCCTTTGGAAGCGTCGATCATTTTGGCAGATGAAAAGATAGAAGATTTTCCGGTTCAACAGACAACAGTGTTTGCAGATATTAACGAGGCATTCATGAATCGCCAGGAATTGAAAAGCTTAAATTTGGCAGAGAAAATATTTAAGAA
>DAMCDT010000025.1:0-923 GCA_032058265.1 Tannerellaceae bacterium | reverse complement strand
AGAAAAAAGAAAATATCGTTTTAGCAGACATGTTACCCAATGTGGGATTAATAGCTAATTACCTTATTACAAATCCCAGTTCTTTCAATGGTTTTAAGAATGAATTTGGAGGAATGTTTAATGTTGGAGTTTTAGTTAAAGTTCCTATCTCGGGCTGGTGGGAAGGTAGTTATAAACGAAATTCAGCTAAAGCGGAAACACTTATCGCCCGTTTAGAATTTGAAGAGGCACGTGAGAAAATCGAATTACAGGTGAATCAATCAGTTTATAAAGTGAATGAAGCGCAAAAGAATCTCGTAGCTTCTTCCAGGAATATGGAAAATGCAGAGGAAAACCTTCGTCATGCTAATTTAGGTTTTCAAGAAGGAGTGATTCCCGCTTTAAATCTAATGGAAGCGCAAACAGCATGGGTATCTGCCAAGTCTAGCCTGATTGATGCTCAGATTGAAGTAAAGTTAACAGAGGTTTACCTTACAAAAGCAATGGGTAAGCTCACTAATAATATAGAAATAAATGATAATAACAATAAAAAATAACCTGATATGAGCGAGAGTAAACAATATTCTGTCAACAACATGCTGATAGCATTTATAGCTGTATTAGTTGTAATTGGTTTGGTAGCATTAGCTGGCTTTTTCCTGATGACTCCTCCTGATGATTATATTATGGGACAAGCTGAAGCCACTCAGGTAAGAATCTCAAGTAAAGTACCGGGACGAGTGGAAGATTATCGTGTGGACGAAGGCGACAAAGTACGTAAAGGCGATACGTTAGCTTTATTAAATACTCCGGATGTAATAGCCAAATTACAACAAGCGGAGGCAGCCAAAGCTGCGGCAGAAGCACAAAGTAATAAGGCAATGACAGGAGCCCGTTCTCAAGAAATAACCGGAGCGTATGAAATGTGGCAGAAAGCCGTAGCA
>DAMCDT010000024.1:0-20359 GCA_032058265.1 Tannerellaceae bacterium | reverse complement strand
ATTGAAGCTAATTATGATGAAGAGATGCTAAGGTTCGGAACCTATCCCCAATTCCTGAAAGAACGTGTTGCGAGCCAAACAGGACATCTTAGTAACCGGGAAGCAGCAGAATTTCTGGCGACACATTACCATCCGAAATTAAAAGATATCTGGCTTTGTCACCTGAGCCGAGATAACAATCACCCTGAACTCGCTTATAAAACAATTGATATCCGGTTGTTCCGCGAAGGGATACGTGTAGGTAAGGATGTAACACTTACGGCTCTGAAAAGATCTACTCCTTCAGACCTCTATGAGTTTGAGTAACTAAGGAGCCAAAAAAGCAAACAAAAACTTGCAGAGGCAAAATTAAACGTCTATATTTGCACCCGCAAACAAACAAACTTATAAACATAAGACTCGGTAGCTCAGTTGGTAGAGCAAATGACTCTTAATCATTGGGTCGAGGGTTCGAGCCCCTCCCGGGTCACTTCATTAAGACAAAAGGACTTACATTGGATTGTAAGTCCTTTTTTATTTTACCTTTGTATTAATTCTTGATTTTTCAAAACGTTGGAAGCAGGAAGGACATATTAATACGAAGCGTTAAGATATTACTTGTCTAAGAAAATCGCCAATTTTCACAAACCGAACAAAGTAATAGCAACAGAGACGTTCACGTCATTTGATTATAAACCCATAATTGGGATAGTATATTCATTGGCGTGGGACTGTTGTTTATTTGTTCGGTAGGTGTTTGGCGATACCTCTTAGACAGATAAGACATGAAACAGTTCCCACGCTTCTTTTTATAACTATCAATCAAGATGATTATGGGTTTATTCAGTTTCGGAAAGAAGGAAAAAGCAATCATTCAAAAATCAGCATTCAAAATAAGTCTGGGATTTACCCGAATTGCTGAAGAATTGCAAAAAACAGATAACCATGTAACTCCCCGAATAAAGAAAATCATGCTGGATCTTCTGGATGAATCAACCATTCTTTACAATATGCTTTGTCCGAAAGGATTAACGGATTGGAAGATGATTAACTCTATAAAAGTAAAAGATTACAACGGAGACGAGATAGTATTACGGATCTTTATAGATCAATTATATACCAAAGGAAAATATCTTCATGAGCTGACAGGCATCAATATCACTTTCAATTTATAATCCTTACTTGTTAATCATTTTGAAAGTGTTGCTAAGTAATCCCTAATTATTATGAAGCCTATAGAATAGCCTGACTGTTAAATAAGTCCTTTTTATTTATGCAAAATGAAAAACGTCCAGGCTTTCACAAGTCCGGACGTACTATATAACCAAAACATGTATAGAAAAATTCTTGTTATCGCCGACAAATGTAAATCAAATTTTGATTTGATATGTCGTTAGTTGTCAAATTGATAACAGATTAAGTTATATTGTATACGGTACAGTTTGACTAGATATGTATTCTTTACTCAATACCCCATTGTTTATTAGGTTCAGCACCCATTTCCAGTAGTAAGCTTCCACCTTTCAGGAGCTCACTGGCAGGAAAACGGAAAGAGTTTAAAGTGCGTCCGTTTAATTGTGCGCTTTGAATATATTTATTTTGACGGGAAGCGTTTTTCGCTTCGATCGTAAATTGCTTACCCCTTCCGAAACGTTTCCCTAAGTCAATAACTACCTTTTCATATAGCGGACTCGCGATCTCATAGATAGGTTCTGTACTGCAACCACCATCTATCTGAAATAGCCCTAACGAAGCCATAACCAACCAGGCGCTCATTTGTCCCTGATCTTCATCGCCCAGATAAGCGTTGGCTAAGCCGGTGCCATAATACCGTTCAATGATGGAACGGCTCCATCGTTGGGTGAGCCATGGTTTTCCTACCCAATTGAATAGGAAAGCAAAATGCATGGATTGTTGATTTCCCTGTACAACAGGATAATCCCAATATTGATCGTTCGGGGCATTGTAACGCCACGGTTCACTCGCTTCAAATCCCCACTGAAGACGTTCTATGAAACGATCTTTCCCGATAACCTCTGCCAAAGCAGGAACGTCCTGAGGAACGAAATAGGTTAGCTGCCAGGCGTTACCTTCCACATATTGTCGGTTAGCGCCTGAATGGAACGGATCAAAGTCAGGAGCCCAACTACCTTCACTATTTCTTAATTGGGCATACCCTGTTTCCGGATTAATAGCATTTCGCCACCAGGTACCACGTTCGGCGAAGGTTTTATAATCGTTATCTTTACCCAATGCTTTTGCAAATTGGGAAACTGTCCAATCATCGTAAGAATATTCCAAGGTATTGGAGAAACGTCCTTTATCTGCCGGAACATATTTATAGTTCAGGTAAGAGACCAAATCTCGGTTTCCTGCATAACCGTCAAATACCTTCCGGCTAGGTGTTGTTTGCATCTTCTTTACCGCCTCAAAAGCTTTTTCAGGATCATAATCACGTATCCCCATTTGATAAGCACCTACGATGAGAGGGATTTCATGTTCGGCAACCATCACCGGAATATACTTCATACCGGCAGGACCTTTTGCCAACCAGCCATTTGCATCGTACATAGCTAATTGCGAGTTAACCCAACGGTTACTCCATTCCGGAGTAACAAGATTCCAGAATTGATTCAAGTTCCAGAAGGTATTCCAAAACGCGTCGCAACCTAGCGCAACATGATCCGGATTAGTAAAACGGCGTACTTTTTTATCAGCTGATATCCATTCGCCGTTCACATCACTCCATATATTACGGCTCAAGGCACGGAACATATTTGTATAGAAACGGACTTTCTCCAGACGGTTATTGGTTGTAATATCTATACGTTTTAATAAATCATTCCACACATCGATCTGGTTATTACAAACTGCAGCGAAATCCCAATTAAAAGGTTTGGTAATCTCTGTTTCGAGGTTATCTGCCGCATTTTTTATGCTTACCAACGAAATGCCTGTTCGTGCTTGTACCACCGGATTATTATTGGTGTCGAACTGAAGCCAAACACCCGCATCTTGTACATTCTTTGCTGCAATATGATCTGTCAGTTGTTTTTTATCATTTACCCATCCACCCATTGATTGGATTGGTTGATCAAAATCGATAACGAAATGGATTGTATATTCCTGATCAGCATCACGACTCCATACATTTTTGGATAATTGGTGGCTAAAACCTTCTAAACGGGTATCACTTACTTTACGGATATTTACTTCTTCCAGTTGATAATCATATTCAGCCGGAATATGTAAATCGACCAATATCCGTGAACTGTCACGATCCTGAGGAAATGTATAACGCTGGAAGCTGCAACGTGTCGTAGCAGTAACCTCCGCCATGATATCATAATCGGTTAATTTGACTTTATAATATCCCAAAGGCGCTTCTTCTGTTGATTTATCAATTCGTGAACGATAACCTGAATCAGGGTCCATTTCATCACCTGTTACAGTTTGTAAAGTACCGTTCGTAGCCATCATTCCTAATCCTCCCATTGTCCATTCATGTATATGGCTGAAACATCCAACGCTTTCAAATGTCGGCTGGTAACCTGCCTGCCAGCCTTTATTTTGATTATCCGGACTTATCTTTACCATACTGAAAGGCATCCATGGGCCGGGCGCGATCATCCAACGTGAATGGGCAGTCCCTATACGCGTGTCCACATAATGTGCCGGCGTCTGTAAAGGTTGCTGTGTCCGTATGACTTCTCCTTTTTGTATGAGCTTACCATCCGATAAAATGCGATATGTACTCATTGTATTGCTCTTTACCGCAGGCATGGGAGCTTCCAATTGATAACGTGCCGTATCGATTGTTTCTGAAAATATCTTTTCCCCATCCAATTCAACTGTAATGACCGGATTCTTTTCCAGATGCTCGATATCTACTAAAAGAGGCTGATACCTGGCTTCATCCTTAATCAGTTCATAGTTGGCAGCTTCGACATTCCGTAAGAATGTTTTATCTGGTTTAATTAATTTCACTCCGCCGGGACTTTCCAGGCGAATGTGATCAAATACTATCCACGAACCTTCCAGAATGGAAAGGGTAATACAATTACCTCCTTTACGGATTGTTTCCGCTTTTATCGGAATGACAATCATCTGATTCTTTACACCCGACATATCTCCGATAATAGTGGAATCACTTCCGCCCGAAGCTAACTGGAACTTCTCTGCTTGATCATTAATGCTTACTTTTAAAAGAGGAGGTTTTTTAACGGCATTGTCCACTAAATAAATAAACAATTGCCAGTCCGTTTGTTTTTCCGGTAATTTATCAATTCCGAATAATATATTGATATCATGCGTTCTCCATCCTGCTGTAGACCATGTCCCACCCCATTCATCTGCCGGGCCGGGAAGTACGTATGGGAACGATTTCTTTTCTTTGTCTTTATTTATAAGGTAGTACCTGTCTTCAAAACCAAAATCGTTTGCAAGGAATTCTTTATATCCATTGGGCGCCAGCGCAAATTCAGCAGGCGATCCGTCCTCGATGCCTATGCTCCATACAACCGTGTTTTTATTATCCCGACTACAGGAACTTACTAGTAACGAACCAATGATTAAGAGGGATAGTAGTATGTTTCTCATGTTCATATAAATTAAACTGCAAATTAAGGGATACGGCTTCTGTTTATCAAGATAAATTATTCCGATTGACTTATACTATGTTCTGATTCCTTCATCCGGTAGGAAGAAGGAGACATCCCCATGATCTTGGTAAAAATACGTGAGAAATAAGCAGGCTCTTCGAACCCCAGTTTAGTCGATATTTCATTTAGTTTCAAATGTGTAAGCTCGATATACTGACAAGCTTTCTGTATCTTCAGGCGGATAAAATAATTAATAGGTGAAAATCCTGTTTCCTTTTGAAAAAGCATAGAGAAATGTGAAGGCGAATATCTAAAATAGTCGGCCAATTGGTTTAATGTCAGGTTGTTTTCGATATTCTCCTGCATATAATGGATCACTCGGGATGAAAAAGGATATTCTTTATGGTTTGGTATTCGTATATGACGAAATTGTTCAATCCAGATAAATGAAGACAAGAAAGGATAGAGGCACATGGATGAGTAGATCATATATTCCTTAATATATCCCATCGAAAAACAACTGTAAATTTCTTCAAACAGTTGAATCCTGTCTTGTAAACGGGAGTTCTCACTGGGCAAAATAGATATTGGATTCGGATGCGTAGGTAAGAAACGTGTACTCATGTCTCCCCTGAAATGCATCCAGTATATTGTCCAGGGTTTCTTTTCATCCGCCCCGAAAGAATAAGGAACATTCGGAGGAATGATAATATATTGATTCTTTTCTACCATGTATTTCTTTCCATAGATATTATACCATCCTTTGCCGTCTACGCAATAGATCAGCATGGCATAATCACATCCTTTATCTTTTTGAACATAATGAAACTTTACCTTGGGAAAGAAACCAATCTTGCGTACATATAAATTACCGATGAGCGGCTCTTTGCTGTAAGCGATCAACAACTCTTCAGGAAGAGAGATAAACCGCTCTCCCTTAAAACCTTCTTTAATTTTTGCCATAAGTGCAATCGTAAGATAGTATAAGTAAATCAGAACAAATGTACTTACAAGTAATGGAATTACGAAATACCTTTGTACAAAATATATCAGATGATGAAAACGAATAACTTCTTTCTACTTTTTTTGATCACTATACTATTTTTGTCTTGCTCAAAATCAGTCAAAAACCATGAGCTTGCCAATCAAATTCTTCAGGATACTTCCTTGCAGATAGTAGACCGTATGGCAAGAAATACAATCCGCAGCGGCTTTAATGCTGGAAGTGGTTATTCTCAGATCTGGGCAAGAGATATGAATACATTTATTGAAACAGCTTGCGAAGTAAGTAACAAGGAAGAATTACGTAATGCTATCCTCCTGTTTTTTGCCTTGCAACAACCCAATAATGAGATGATAGATGGTTATGTACTAAAGGAAGATTTTACATGGTACGATGATACGCCTTATTATTCAGAAGCGGCTCCCAAGCACGTTGCCTTTAAAAATACGGTGGAGACAGACCAGGAGTCGTCATTAATACAAATAGTGGGGAAGTATATAAAGAAAACCAATGATCGTAGTATTCTTCAGGAGGTGGTAGCAGGTAAAACAGTTCTTGAACGGATGGACCTTATGGTTGACTATTTGTTAAAAGAACGTTTCTGTGAGCAGTATGGATTAATATATGGCGCTATGACTGCTGATTGGGGAGACGTGCAACCGTATGACGATTTTGGTTGTGATATGAATGAACTTTCGTTTCTGGCTATCGACGTATATGATAACGCAATGCTTATAATAGCTTTGGATTATTTATTGGAAATGACGGATGAGCCAACACAAAAAAAACATTGGGACAATTTGCGGACCCAATTGGCTAAAAACGTAAGGAAACACCTATGGGATACTGAACGAAAGAAGTTCATTCCGCATATTTATTTAGATAAATCTCCTATTCCCAAAGGTTTCAATGAGTTGGATGTACATTATCATGGTGGTACAGCCGTAGCAATTGAAGCCGGTTTATTGTCAAAAGAAGAAATAGCTGCTGTAAATGCCCAAATGGTTGAAAATGTCCGTTTATCGGGTATGCCAAGTATCGGACTGACAGTGTATCCACCCTATCCGGAAGGCTTTTTTCATGGAGGAATGTCCGGACAATATGCCTATCAGAATGGTGGCGACTGGACTTGGTTTGGCGGACGTATGATCCAACAACTGATAGCCAATGGTTTTGTGGAAGAAGCTTACCGGGAAGTACGCCCTATGATCGACAGAGTTATACATAACCAGGGATTTTATGAATGGTACGGAATGGGGAATGTGCCGAGTGGCTCCGGCCACTTCAAAGGTTCAGCAGGCGTGTTGTCGAAGGCAATTGAAATGTTCTATGAATGGGCCGATGAGAATAAATGATCTTTTACTGGGTCACGGTTGTGACTCAGCTAGGTTACCCATATAACCCAACCGGGTCACTACTGTAACCTAACTGGATCATATCCGTGATAAGGGTATATATCGTTTGTCAACAGGCAGATTATATATAAGAACATATAATATAGTAATGATTAAATGAATATAAGAGCAATATAGATCAGATGAGGAAGAGTAATTATGATAAAAGTCCTGCAACTAAAATTGAGGGGATTTTGTGGAGTGGATGGCCGTCAATTCTTGACAAATTAAAAGAGCGTTGTTCTGTTATGCAGGACAGACGGCATGTTTTGGTTGTAGAATGCTATCAGGGTGTTTATTATGAGGAATTGTTGAAACAGCTTTCCCTGCTTGATCCTGCTACAATCGTTGATACAAAAACACTATTCAAACCATCGGATGAATTAGAGAGCTTAATGTTCCCATATATGACTGGTGACCGTTTATTCGGTCGCCGTGCTTTTTTTTCATATACTGATTTCCTTGATCATGAAAAGGTCGACCAATGTAAGAAAGAGTTGGAGAAAACATCCGGACTGGTTCTGGTTTACGGACATGGGGCAGCGGATGTTTTTCCTTCTCCCGATACGTTGGTTTACGCGGATATGGCGCGATGGGAGATCCAGCAGCGTTTCCGCAGGAAAGAAATAAATGGATTGGGAGTACAAAATAAAGGCGACGCTCCATCCATTCATTATAAAAGAGGTTATTTCATCGACTGGATCGTTTGTGATAATTTTAAGAAAAAGCTTTTGCCTGACGTCGACTTCTGGCTGGATACACATCAACCATCCGAACCAAAAATGATAACCGGTGAAACGATGCTCGCAGGTTTAGAGAAAACGGCACATAAACCTTTCCGTGTGGTTCCGTTCTTCGATCCGGCTCCGTGGGGAGGGCAATGGATGAAAGAAGTATGTGATCTGGACAGGAAAGAGGCTAACTATGGATGGTGTTTTGACTGTGTCCCGGAAGAAAATAGTTTATATTTGAATGTTTCCGGTGAATTATTCGAAATGCCTGCTAATAACCTGGTCTTTTATAAAACGAGAGAATTACTCGGCGCTCCGGTAGAAGCCCGTTTCGGACAAGACTTTCCGATACGTTTCGACTTCCTGGATACAATGGGTGGAGGCCATTTAAGTTTACAGGTGCATCCGACTACTCAATATATCCGCGATAACTTTGGAATATATTATACCCAGGACGAAAGTTATTATTTACTGGATGCCGGAGAAGGAGCAACTGTTTACCTGGGGTTGAAGACCGGAATTAATCCCTATGAGATGGTTGATGCGTTAAAAGAGTCGCAGGAAACAGGAAAATCATTTGATACGGATAAATACGTTAATAAATGGCCGGCTAAAAAGCATGACCATTACCTGATACCCGGGGGCACAGTTCATTGTTCCGGTGCGGAAGCAATGGTTTTGGAGATCAGTTCAACGCCCAGTTTGTTTACTTTTAAATTATGGGATTGGGGGCGTTTAGGGCTTGACGGTTTGCCAAGGCCTATTAATATTGAGCACGGATCTCACGTTATCCAATGGGAAAGGCAGACAGAATTTGCCCGCGAGCATCTGATTAATCATGTAGAACCTGTTGCGGAAGGCAACGGATGGAAAGAAGAAAAGACAGGTTTGCATGAAAATGAGTTCATTGAAACCCGTCGGCATTGGTTCACCGGAAAAGTATTACATCATACCGGAGATAGTGTTAATGTGTTAAATGTAATTGAGGGAGACGAATTGGTTATAGAAAGTCCTGACAATGCTTTCGAACCCTTTGTAGTCCATTATGCCGAAACATTTATTATTCCCGCTTCGGTAGGCCAATATACTATCCGCCCTTACGGTATTTCTGAAGGGAAAGAATGTGGGACAATTAAAGCATACGTACGGTTTAAAGCATAATCAAATCAGGATATATCATGAAGAAGACATCAGTTTTATTCTCTTTAGCTATACTGCTAATAGTAGGTATGGCTTGTAATGGAGGATCATCTACTTCAGCAGACAAAGAACTGGCTGAACGCATTTTGAACGATACCTTAATGGATAAGGTAGAGAAAATGGCTGTAGATATTGTAAGGGGCGGATTTAATGCAGGCGATGGTTACGGTGAGGTGTGGATACGCGACTATAATACATTTATTGAAGTAGCGATGGAAGTAATGCCGGACAGCCTGGTTCAGGATAACCTGCATACCTTTTTTCGTTTCCAGGGTAAAACCGGAGATATAGTAGATGGTTTTATCGATATAAACCATGCCAGAAATAGAGAAGGCGGATATAAGTATCGCTATACTCCATTAGAACCCCGATATGCTGCACATAAGAACACTGTGGAAACCGATCAGGAATCGTCGTTAATACAAGCTGTGTGGAGATATGTTACCAAAAGCGGGAACCGTTCTTTTATGCAGGAAAAAATAGATGGCAAAACGGTAGAAGAACGGTTGGAATGGGCGTTGGGGTTTCTGATGAATGAACGGTACGATAAACAGTACGGATTATTATGGGGAGCCACCACCTCTGATTGGGGAGACGTACAACCCGAACATCCCTGGGGAGTTGAATTGGATGAAAATTCCCATTTGACATTAGATATATATGATAATGCCTTTTTCATCATAGCTATTAATCACTACCTCGATTTGACTGATAATACCGATGCAAAAGCACGTTGGACGAAAGTTCGTGACCAGATCAAGGAAAACGTCCGTAAACACCTTTGGGATAATGAACGACAGAAGTTTATTCCCCATATTTACCTGGATGGTTCACCTTTCCCGGAAGATTTTGATGAGAACCGGATTTATTATCATGGGGGAACGGCCATTGCCATTGAAGCGGGGTTATTATCCCGTGAAGAGATAGCCGTATCGAATGCGGCTATGGTAGCGAACGTAAAAGCGTCAGACGCACCGTCTATCGGACTGACTGTTTATCCTCCATATCCGGTAGGTTTCTTTCAAAACAAAGGAATGTATCCATACGGATATCAAAACGGTGGTGACTGGACATGGTTTGGCGGCCGTATGATACAGCAATTAGTACGCAACGGCTTTGTGCAGGAAGCTTACGACGAAGTGCAACCGATGTTGGAACGTGTTATTAATAATAATGGATTTTTCGAATGGTATATGCGGGACGGAACGCCGTCAGGCTCCGGTACATTCCGTGGTTCGGCAGGTGTATTGCATAAAGCAATCGAAGATTTCAGGAAATGGGCAAATAATAATAAATAATGAATCATTGAAGCTATGTATAAAGAAGATAAACGTATAGTAATGACACTGGATGCCGGAGGTACGACCCTAGTATTTACGGCTATACAAGGTGGACAAAAGATCGTTGAGAATATCATTATTGAAACACAGGCAAAAAAATTGGACGCTTGCCTGCAAGATATAGAGAATGGTTTCCGTGAAGTGCTTACTAAGCTGAAAGAAGCTCCGGTAGCCATTAGTTTTGCTTTTCCCGGACCGGCGGATTATCCGGCGGGTATTATCGGAAACCTGCCGAACTTCCCTGCTTTTTGCGGTGGGGTGGCGTTAGGCCCTTTTCTGGAAGGTAAATTCGGATTACCGGTTTTTATCAACAACGATGGGAATCTGTTTGCTTATGGAGAAGCATTGACCGGTGTATTGCCTGACGTAAACCAACGCTTAAAGGCAGCCGGTAGTAAGAAACAATTCAGAAACTTGCTGGGTGTTACTATCGGTACGGGTTTTGGAGCCGGTGTGGTTATCGATGGTGAGTTATTATTGGGAGACAATGCCGCCGGAGGCGATGTCTGGTGCTTGCGAAATAAAAAATACCCACAGTACATTGTAGAAGAAAGTGTCAGCATACGCGCTGTTAAACGGGTATATGCGGAACGTTCGGGAGATAAATCGGATTTAGAACCGAAAGAAATATTTGAAATTGCGGAAGGGAATAAGCCCGGTGACCGTGAGGCTGCGGTCGCTTCTTTTGCCGAATTGGGAGAAATGGCTGGCGAAGCTATATCGGCAGCTATAACACTTATCGACGGATTAGTTGTTGTAGGTGGAGGTATAGCCGGAGCATCCAAATATATATTTCCTGCTTTATTGAAAGAAATGAACAGTACGACCGGAATGATAAATGGCGCTCGTTTTAACCGCCTTCAAATGAAAGCCTATAATTTGGATGACGAAGGTGAGTTTAAAGAGTTTGCCAAAGGGGAAGCTGTAAAGATACAAATACCCGGATCAGGCTGCGTAATTGATTACGATCCGTTAAAACGTATTGGTATAATAACAAGTAAACAAGGCACCAATTATTCGGCTGCTATGGGTGCGTATGTATATGCGTTAAATCATTTAAAGTAAAATAGTATGTATAATAAATACAATGTTTTTTCGCTACTCTTGTTTATAACTTTATGTATAGGCGAAATATCAGCGAAAGAGAATAAACATGATTCAGCGGAAGAACTTTCCCAATATGTAGAACCACGTATCGGAACAGCCCATTGCAGATGGTTTCACTTTAGTCCCGGATCAGTTCCATTTGGTATGGCCAAGCCGGGACCTTCTACTAACGGACACATAGGAAACAAATCGGGATGGGAAGCAACAGGATATGATTACAGGGAAATTTCTATTGAAGGATTCCCTTGTTTCCATGAGTTTCAGATAGGTGGTGTTGTTTTAATGCCGACTATAGGCAAACTAAAAACGATTCCCGGTCCGGTTGAAGATAAAACAGGGATCGGTTACCGTTCCCAATTCGACAGGAAAGATGAAATAGCTACCGCCGGTTATTATGCTGTGATCCTGAAAGAATATAATGTAAAAGCTGAAATGACAGCCACTCCGCGCGTGGCTTTTCAACGGTATACTTTCCCTCAAAGCAAAGAAAGCCATATCCTCTTTGATATCGGTAACCGCCAGGGTGAAAGTGGAGCCGTCAAAGATGCGGAAGTTTACCTGACTGACGATGGCAGGGTAGAAGGATGGGTGACTACTTATCCCGAATATGTCAAGAAATACCAGACCGGAGCTACGGTAACCATGTACTTCTCTGCAGAATTGGATAAAAAGCCAGCAGGCTATGGCATTTTTCACGGAGAAAATATCCAGGCGGGAGTTAAACAGGCTAAAGGTGAAAAAGCCGGGTTATACCTGACATATCATACACACAAGAATGAATCGGTAACAGCCAAAATAGGTTTGTCCTATACGTCCATTGAAAATGCCCGTTTGAATATGAAGCACGAAGCATCATCCATGACTTTTGATGAGGCAAAGAAGCAAGCACACGAGGTATGGGAAGAATATCTGGGACGTATTCGTGTAGAGACACCTGTGAAGGAGGATAAAATTAAATTCTATACGGGGCTTTACCATGCGTTATTAGGCAGAGGATTAGCCAGTGATGTAAACGGAGCTTATCCGAAACATGACGGTTCGGTAGGACAAATCCCTTTACAAAAAGATAAACCTGTACACAATCTTTATAATACGGATGCCGCATGGGGTGCGCAATGGAATTTAGCGCAGGTATGGGCGTTGGCATATCCTGAATATTATTCCGATTTTATCAGTAGCCACTTATTAGTATATAAAGATTCCGGTTGGTTGGCGGATGGTATAGCCTCGAGCCGCTATGTGTCCGGAGTAGGAACTAATCTACTGAGTGCAATTATAGCCGGAGCTTATCAGTGTGGTATCCGCGACTTCGATGTGGCGCTGGGATACGAAGCATCTTTAAAGAATGAAGTCGATGGAAATAACCGTCCGTTAGGTGCGGGTAAAGTAGATACCCGTTATTTTGTAGAAAACGGATATGTCCCTCATTTGGATAAAGGCGACGGGCCGGATGAAGCGTTTATGTTTTCGGCATCGCATACCCTTGAATACTCGTACAGTTCCTGGGCAGTGGCTCAATGGGCCA
This sequence comes from Tannerellaceae bacterium, assembly GCA_032058265.1. Classification (GTDB taxonomy): domain Bacteria; phylum Bacteroidota; class Bacteroidia; order Bacteroidales; family Tannerellaceae; genus DFXE01. The sequence continues at coordinate 7,479 of DAMCDT010000024.1, read as the reverse complement.
AAAGCCTGGGTAAAACGAAAGAATATGACCAGTTAATGTATCTGTCAAAAGGCTGGGAACGGATATATGACCCTTCTACGAACTTTGTCCGTCCTAAAAAGCAGGATGGTAAGTTTATCGATGATTTTAATCCGATGCAGGTGTGGCGTGGTTTCCAGGAGGGCAATGCGTGGCAATACACATTTTATGTTCCGCATGACGCACAAGGACTGATTTCGAAAGTAGGAGCCGATGTTTTCAATCAACGCCTGGATAGTATTTTTACGGTTTCGCGTAAGCTTATCTTTAGCGGAGGAACAGAAGTCGGCGCTTTTGCCGGACTGCAAACATTATACAATCATGGTAATCAGCCTTGCCTGCATATATCCTGGTTGTTTAATGAAGCCGGACGTCCTTCCCTTACACAGAAGTGGGTACGTTTAATTCTTGATGAATTCTACGGAACAGACGGAATACACGGATATGGTTACGGACAAGATGAAGACCAGGGACAATTAGGAGCCTGGTATGTTATCTCTTCACTAGGTTTATTTGATATAAAAGGACTGACGGATATGGAACCTTCTTTTTCATTAGGAAGTCCGTTGTTTGATAAAGTAACCATACAGTTAAGTCCGGAATATTATAAAGGAAAAACCTTTGTTATTGAAGCGAAGAATAATGATAAAAAGAATTGTTATGTCAACCAATTCCGTTTGAACGGAAAAAAAATGGATACCATACGTATCCTTTTTAAAACGCTTACCAACGGAGGATACCTGGAAATGGATATGAATAACAAACCTGTGGATAACTATTAATCAGATTGACTATGAACAAACAGCATAACAAACAAGTAAAGGGGGCTATCTATCCTATACTATTCGGATTTTTCGTAATGGGTTTTGTGGATGTGGTTGGCATTGCTACTAATTACGTTAAGGTAGACTTTACATTATCCGATACCCTTGCCAATCTTATACCGATGATGGTATTCCTTTGGTTTGCGCTTTTCTCCATACCCACAGGTATCCTGATGAGTAAAATCGGACGAAGGAATACAGTTGTAATCGCATTGCTTATTACGGGCATAGCGATGTTGATTCCTCTTTTCTTCTACAATTTTAGTTTTATCCTTTTTGCCTTTGCGTTATTGGGGATAGGTAATACGATCATTCAGGTGTCTTTGAATCCGATGGTAGCGAATGTGGTAAATAAAGATAAGATCACCAGTGTACTGACGTTGGGGCAGTTCATAAAAGCAATATCTTCTTTCTTAGGGCCTATTATGGCCGGTGCCGCGGCTTCTTACTTCGGAGACTGGAAGTTAATATTCCTGGTATATTCCATAACTTCCATATTAGCGACTGTCTGGTTGATATTAACGGTTCCCGGCAAAGAAGAATTAGAAGAAACGAATGCCACATTCGCATCGACTTTATCCTTATTCAAAGATAAATACATCCTGTCATTGTTCCTGGGGATTTTGTTTATCGTCGGAATTGATGTAGGATTAAATACGACAATACCTAAACTGTTGATGGATAAAACGGCGATGCCGTTGAGTGAAGCCGGTTTAGGAACCAGTCTCTATTTTGCGTCACGTACCATCGGTTCATTTCTCGGAGCCATTATTTTAGCCAGATATGCCGCTTCCCGGTTCCTGCAATTTAATTTGATAGCGGCTATTCTTTCATTTGTAGTACTGCTTTTAGCTAGTTCGCCGTGGATGATGTTTGCCATGATCGTTATTGTAGGGTTGTCTTGTGCAAATGTTTTTTCCATAATCTTTTCATACGCATTGCAACATAAACCGGAGCGTTCGAACGAGATATCTGCTTTAATGATTATGGGTGTGTCAGGCGGAGCGTTAATTACTCCTCTGATGGGGATCGTTTCCGACGGCTATGGACAGACCACAGGATTAGCGGTACTGCTTATCTGTTTGGTTTACCTTTCAATCGTATCATTCAAATTGAAATAATTAATAATTACCATGAAAGCACGACATTATTTATTGATGGCTGTAATGATGCTGTCCGCATCCTTATTAGTCGCTCAAAGCGACCCAGCACAACAGAAAGAGATTGAGACCCGCCTGTTGCCAGCCGTTTACAAGTCGAAAAACGGATTGAAACAACAAGTACAGGTTACGGTAAATCATTCAGGCCAGCCTGCTACGGTTACAGTGCGGTTAGGAGATATAAGCCGTAAAGAGAAACTGACAACCGGTACGAATCTTATCACTTTTGAAATCCCTCAACAAACGTCAGCTTCGCAAATGACTTTTACGTTGACTAACGGTAAAGAGACGAAGTCAGCAACAGTAAATGTAACTCCTCCGCGCCATTGGCAAATGAACTTTGTCCAACATACACATACGGATATCGGCTATACCCGCTCACAGACGGAGATTTTAGCAGAACATCTTCGTTATATTGATTATGCCCTCGATTATTGCGATGCGACCGACGACTATCCAGAATATGCTAAATTCCGTTGGACATGCGAAATTGCCTGGGCTGTCAGTGAATATCTGAAATGTCGTCCGGCAGAACAGATCGCCCGTTTGAAGAAAAGGGTGGAAGAGGGGCGTATTGAAATAGCGGCCATGTATCTAAATTTTGACGAACTACCGGATGAACAAACGTTAGCTGCATCACTCTATCCCCTGAAACAATTTAAAGAAGCCGGATTGAAGTCGGAAGTTGCCATGCAAAACGATGTTAACGGAATTGGCTGGTGTTTCAGCGAATATTTTGCCGACTTGGGAGTGAAGTATGTTAATATGGGCACGCATGGGCACCGGGCTCTGATCTCTTTTGATAAACCTACTGTCTTTTGGTGGGAATCCCCCTCCGGTAAAAAGATACTGACGTATCGTGCCGAACATTATATGCATGGTAATTTCTTTGGAGTTGAGTCGGATAATTTTCCACGCTTTGAAGAACGTGTGTTGGCTTACCTTGATCAACTGGAAGCAAAGAACTATCCGTATGATATTGCCGTGGCTCAACATTCCGGATATTTTACGGATAATTCGCCTCCATCTACAAATAGTTGTGAGATGATGAAAAAATGGAATGAAAAATACGAATGGCCAAAGCTACGAACAGCGGTAGCCAGTGAATTCTTCAAAGAAGTTGAAACCAAATATGCCGATAAAGTTGAAACGATACGAGGAGCGTGGCCTGATTGGTGGACAGACGGTTTTGGTTCCGGGGCCCGTGAAGCGGCTATCTCACGGGTAACACATTCCAATGTAATTGCCAATCAGGCAGGCTTATCATTCGCTAAAATGATGGGAGCTAAAATACCTGATAATATAGACAATCATATTGATGAAATTAATAAAGCCTTATTATTCTATGATGAACATACGTTCGGATTCAGTGAGAGCGTACGTAATCCTTATGGACTGGAAACATGGGAGCAACGTTCCTTGAAACAATCGTATGCATGGGAAGCTTACCGTCGCGCGGGATTGTTAGGTGAAATATCGATGGGGTTATTGCAAACATATATTCCGAAAGTAGAAGTTCCTTCTATCGCGATCTTTAACACATTAAACTGGAGTTATAGCGGAATTGCCACCGCTTATATCGACCATGAGATACTTCCACGTAATAAGAAGTTTGAAATTGTAGATCAAAACGGAAACACTATTCCGGCACAGGCAGGTGAACGCCGTTCGGATGGCACTTACTGGTCGATCTATGTAAAGGATATTCCTGCTTTGGGATACTCGCAATATTATATACGGGTGAAAGATGAACCGGTAGCAGCTCCGGTAACATCAGATAAACTGGAACAAACACGTGTAGAAAACAGTTGGTTTGCAATTGACTTCAATCTACGAAAAGGTACTATAAGTAAGTTGTATGATAAAGAATTAAATAAAGAGTTGACTACTCCTGATGCCGAATGGGAATTAGGTGAATTTATCTACGAGATCATTGATAGCCGTCGTCCGATGGAATTATATACGTATCCGCAGTTTATACGTCGCCGTCCGGAGAGGATCAGGTTCGAGCATTATGAAAAAGGGCCGATCTGGGATACATACAGGTTCAGAGGCGAGACTGTTGCCGGACGTGAACCTAACAACCTGATGGTAGAATTCCGTGTATTCAATGTGTCTAAGAAGATCGAGATCATTTATAAACTTCGTAAGAAAGCCATTACCGATCCGGAAGCTGTATATGTTTCTTTCCCGTTTGAAGTAGATAAGGGTAAGCTTTATTTGGATGTTCCCGGTGGAACCATTGAAGCTGGTGTCGACCAGATACCGGGTTCTTCATGCGACTGGTACACCGTACAGAACTTCGCTACCGCGCGTAATAATGAAATGCAGGTAGTAATGGGAAGCCAGGAAATACCTTTGATGCAAATGGGCGCTATCAATACCGGACGCTATACTGCTGGAGCAGTTCCGCAATCCACCAATATGTATTCATGGCCGATGAATAATTACTGGGTAACCAATTTCAATGCCGATCAGATGGGTGAACTTCAATGGAGTTATTTTATCAATTCAAGCAAAGATAATTCCATCGAATACGCTACTAAGTTTGCATGGGAAAACCGGATACCGTTATTAACACGCATACTTCCGGCAGCGGATAAAGGTGCAAAACTCTTACAGTCCGCTTCTCTTCTGAAGATTATACCCGAAAACCTGTTACTGGTGAATATGAAGCCGGTAGAAGGAGAAAATGCCGTTATGTTGCAGATACGGGAAATTGGCGGTAAACCAGCGGTATTCAAAGTTGAATCGGACAAAGTCAAATTTAATAAGGTTACAGTATGTGATGTGGTTGGCAATCCTGTAACAGGAAACCCATCCGCACAATTTAAACCCTGGGAAAATAAATTCATTAAATTAAGTTGGTAGATAATAAAGATGTATTATTTAAAATGTAATTATTTGAATATAAGTCTTTGAACAAACGGCCATAAGCGAAGTTTATTAGCCATAGAGATAACGATTTGGCAACCGTGCATATTTCTGCGTTTTGCGCTATATTTCCTCAAATAGCTCGGGTGTAAAATAAGTGATTTTTTTGGATTTCCAATAAATATATGAATTGGTTTTTACTCCGTTCTGTAACCCTACGACGGTAGAAGTTATTCTCGTGCCGTTGGTTATTCTCGCGGGCTTCCGTCCCTCCAAACGGCTGGCAATCCATGAGCGGGAAATAACCGACATAGGCACGGGAAATGACTTCGGAAACAACTGCACTAACCCTGTCCTAAAAATTCCCGTCTGTATTTATGCTGAATGAGTATTAATAGAGAGTGATTACAGTAGTTTATTTACATATTCCACAAAAGTTTCTGGATATTTAATTGGAGCTTTAATATGTTCACCTTCATATATCCAAAACATTTTAGGATAAGATAAATTGTTGTAAATTTTACGAGTTCCTTCTATTGGGATCGTATCTTCATTAGAATGAATGAAAAGGAATTTTACATTTTCTATATATTTAATATCCTCTTTAGCAGAATAAGGAGAAACTACAAACTGTTTTACTTGTTCATGATATTCGATAGGTGTAGTTAATAAGGCAATATCTGTAAATGACGTTATCATCCCGTCTAATATTAATGCTGATATTTTTTCATTATTATTCCTTGTCAGATGTGTAGCAACTTGTGAACCGATAGAAGCTCCATATATAATTAATTTCGTATTTTTGACTTCTTCTAGCTTTAACAAAGTGTCTAGTAGTATTTGTGCATCATGAGATATATTCAAGTGGGTGGGTTTTCCTGATGATTTTCCATAACCTCGATAATCCAACATGCAAACTTGAAAACCATCATTAATTAATGGCTGAATATAATCTATCCATTTGGAGATATTTCCCCCATTTCCATGAAAATATAGTATCGTTGCTTTTGGAATATCTTGAGGATATAGCATCACAGAATGGACAGAATCATTATCCACATACAAAACAATTTCTTTGTATTTCAAGGATTCAATACCTATCCATTCTTTATCTGGATGATAAAATTTATCATCCATTTGAGCCACTAAATTATTTACAAATAATAAGAACAGGAAAATCCAGGAAAATTTTTTCATACTATTTTTATTTACCATGTTATAATTTTGATGCAAAAGTAGTAGCGATGGGAAATAGAAGCAAAAAATAGGGATAGAAGTATAAAAAAGGGATGGAATGCAAGAAAATATAGGTGCTTATATCTAATATATCTGAGTTACAATTTATCCTTAATTTCTTTAATATAAGAACGTGAAACTGGTACTTTTTCTTTTAAGTATTTAATATCTAACTGAAGTCCGAGAGAGTTTCCTTCTACATTTTCAATATATAGAATATTTACCATATATGCTCGATGACAACGTACTAAATATATGTAATGTTGTAACTCTTTCTCCATTTGATTTATAGTAGTTCGTATTTGTTTTTGTTTTACAGTATTGTCAAGAAGATAAATTATTTTTACGTAGTTTCCTGAAGATTCTAGAAATAGAATATTGTCTGGATATAAAACTACAGTTTCTTTTGTTTTACCAGTTAATTCAATGATATTGGTTTCTATATGATTAATTTGAATTGCGCTTTTCAATCGTTCTGACAACTGATTATTGATGAGCTTTGCTTCATCAAGATTCTTTTTTAATGCATTGTTCTGTATAATATACATTGATACTAAAGATGGTATAATTCCAACTAAAAAAGTAACTAATATGTAAGAAAATAGAACAGAGCCAAATATTTCAGTTTGATGATGTCCCATGCTCCAGTTAACAAGGAAATTTCCACAGGAGATTATCAATATAATAAAAATACTATTCAGCAGGTTTTTCCCGATTGTCCATTTTAATGGATTATAAAATTTTTTGAATAAATAAGGGAATAAATATCCTATAATAGATGTAGATATTGCCGTTACTAACGTAAAACTTATTATTACACGAAGTTTTACAATAGCACTAAAATTTTCTATTCCGAAGGGTTGAAAAAGACCTAAAAGAAAACACACTAATAAAGATGCAATAAAAATCACTACCCAGGGTTTAGTATTATATGATGCTGGTTTGTTAAAATATGACAAGAGTTTGCTCATTTATGTATCAAAAAATAATTGAAAACTAAACAAAGATAGAGCTTTTTATAACCCGAAAACTGGAATGCAAGGAAAGGTTTTACCGACAGCGAGCGAAATAATACTTGTCTGGCTAAATTTCGGGTAAAATTGGAACGAGCCTACGAATGCATGCTAAAAAACACAGGTGTTGTCAGCGCGGAGTTACTGAAAAATACCATTGCGGGGGTAAATGCTGTTCCCACCATGCTATAGAATAACTCTTCCCATAATATTTAAAGATCATTTTTAAACATGCAGGGCCACAATCCAAACTATCATGTTGTTTATATAAAGAAATCTTTTAATTTTCATTGATTAAACGACTAATTAAAGCTATGGAATAGAAATTTCAGCTTATCATAAATCAGACTCTTG